>CAYLZI010000006.1:0-35719 GCA_964388215.1 uncultured Anaerolinea sp. | reverse complement strand
TGCCAAGATGTACTAGCCATTTTACTGTATCTATAGTAATTGTACATCATGATACTGGTTTGCTTGCCTATACTTCGTAAAGTTTTATTGTGGATTCGCAAAATATGCAATAATTGTAATGTAACTTTAATAGAATGTAGAACATATTTTCTGGTAATATTTATAAATGCGGATTTTGGAGCATCTTATAAATCTTTTGGGGCTATATCGTAATTCGGCCATGAATCACTATCAAGTGAATGAACAACTACATTCTGTAATCACTGAGCTCGCAAAGAAAGAAAATAAACCTGAAAGTGAAATCCATTCCGGTTTGCTTGCAGCGGCCATTGCCCAAAGAGTTTCATCACAAGAAACATGGTTACATTGGCAGGCTTTATCTCCCCGAGAACAAGAAGTGACCGCCCTAACTTGCCTCGGGTATACCAACTATGAAATCGCTGCCAAACTTGGGGTTTCCCACACAACTATCAAAACTCATATCAGGAACATACTAACAAAGTTTCATATTCACGGCAAAGTCGAGTTGCGCATGGCTTTACAAGATTGGGATTTCAGAGAATGGGATCGCATCCCCTATAATTAGCCGATCTATTCGGGCTTCCCCCAAATCTGGTTCGTCCCATAGACTACCATCTTTATCATCCCAACAATCCTCCCATGGAGGATTGTTTTTCTTTTCCGGGTAGGCTAACCTATAAGTCTATGAACGAACTCGTCGAAACCCACCCCGGATGTTGGATTCTAGTTGTCAGCGGAAAGAGTTGTCTAGCAGATGCAGACTGATGACAAGCCGGTTCGCCCCGGTCAGCATGTGCGCCTTCTTTAAACTCGATGAGCTCCGGGCGTGCAGCCTGATATGGTACCGATTTAACCTCTGATTTTCGTATGGTGGATGTCAAGCGCTATCAGATTTTGTGTTTTCGCGCTGTGGAAACTATTCTAAAACCCATCCAAAAACATTTTGGCATCGCCGATTATCTTGTTTCATATCCGCGCATCACAGGCACAGAAACAGGAATATCGACTCCAACATTCAGGCAATAAGCCTTCAATTTGAGATGGTTATCAAGTAACAGCATCGCGGAGGTTCACTATGCCATTATCCTGACATATCCAAAACCAAGTCTGTAACAAGTGGTTCATACGGAATTTATGTACAAATACCCTGCTTGGCTACTGAACATTCGTTCTATATAATGGCACTAGCCATAAATCTATCACATCGGAGAACATAATAATATGGAAGTAAAGTTGTTGAAAAGTGAAGAAGTGGCGGAAGTATTACAAATCAGCCGGTCAATGGCTTACGCGATCATGAAACGCGGGGATATACCTACCGTGCGAATTGGTTCATCTGTTCGTGTCAGACCGGAAGATTTAGACAAATATATCCAGAACAATGTTACCCAGAATGCGCCACTGGTCGATAAACCGGTCAGACGTTAATCAGAAAATTTCGCCACCAATTCACTTCAAAATTTGTTACAATTTGCATTGCAGTCATTCGAACCTTTACAGCCAAATAGCGCGAGGCCCAAGCCGTTCCCCTTTCTCAACAGGAAGGAGAAACTACTATGGGTAGAAAACGAGCCAATAACGAAGGAACACTCTACTACCGTGAAAGCCGTCGTGAATGGTGCGCCCAGGTGATGATCAATGGTCATCGCATTACCAAGTATGCCAAGACCCAACGCGAATGCCGTGATTGGATTCGGGCAACGCTTGAGAAAATCAGGGGTGGCCTGACATACGAAGGCACGCAGGTTACTCTGACAAAGTTCATGGAGAGCTGGCTAAACGGCAAGGAACTTTCCCGCCGTGCCCGAACGGTATTCTTATACCGACAAATCGCCACCCAGCATATCCTGCCCATTCTTGGGCAAATGAAACTTCAGGATATTCAACCTGCTCAGATCAAGCAGCTTTACACCATCAAACATGACGAGGGACGCGGAGCAAGAACGGTACAACTGATCCATTCGGTCCTGTTCAGCGCACTCAAGCAGGCCGTGAAAGAAGGTATCCTGGGACGCAACCCATCTGAAGCCGTGGATCGGCCAAAGGTGGAGCAGTCAGAGTTTCAGATTTTCACCGAGGCTCAGGCGCGCCAATTCCTGATCGCCACAACTGGTTCAGAATTTGAAGCCGTGTTTTACCTGGCTTTGACAACCAGCATGCGACAAGGTGAACTGCTCGGTTTGAAATGGTCTGATATCGATTGGGAAAAGAGCACGCTGCATGTTCAACGTCAACTGCAACAGATAGAGAACAAGGGTTATGCTCTTGTGCCGCCCAAGACCAAAGCAGGTAGACGCCAGATTAAGCTCGGCGAAGCAACGCTTTCTCAGTTGGCCGCTCAACGCGAGCGCCAGAAGGAAGCAAAAGCTATTGCGGGCGACCGTTGGCAGGAGAATGATCTCATTTTTCCCACCACCATTGGCACGCCGCTGGATAACCACCGAGTCACCCGGGAATTCAAGTCCATCTTGAAAAAGGCAGGACTGCCCGAGATTCGCTTCCATGATCTCCGGCACACTTCCATTTCGCTACTTCTGGAAAGTGGAACCCCTGTCAACACGGTTCAGCGCCGTGCCGGTCACTCAAAGGCAAGCGTGACGACCGATATTTATGGACATGGATCTGCCCGTGGACAGGATCAGGCAGCGGAAGCCATCGAAGACCTGGTTGTGCCGGTTGCAGTCAAATTAGAGTGTTTTCTCTCGCAACAAGCAAAACCCCCGTATATGGTGGAATCTAACGAAATCGTATCCCATATATAGGGGTGCAATACAGTCTGGAAGCTATGGACAACAGCCAGGCCGCCTCTTAATCAGTGGGTTCAGGGTTCAAGTCCCTGGTCGATCACACCCACATCTGGGGGTTTGGCATGTGCCAAACCCCCAGATGTTGTTATAGGCGGAAATTTTCTTGGTGCGGGATTGACTTTGGTCGCAAATTGGTTGCATTTCATTATCCGGGCACTCTTTCAAGACTTGCGCAACACCCTGGGTTTTGCGCGCTGGCAGTTGCTTTTCATAACCCAAAGCCTGATTCAAGATTGGCCTCAAACGATAAATCCATTCTCCTGATTGAGTTTGTCCCATCCCAAAAACGAATCCTTGTAATTCCTGGATAGGATAAGCTTTGAGCTAGAACAAGATGAAGAGCAGATTGTCTTCCAGACTGGGTAACCCACCGCTTCGCCCGCCACCACGTCCACATTGTCGCTTTTTTGCGCGCGCTTTGTCTCGTTGTTCCAGAACGGCTTCATAAGCCCGTTCGAAAGATGGCAGCAATTCATAGAACGCTGCAAGACTGAGCCCGGTAAAACTCTGGAATGCCGCCAAGTTCTTTTTGAGTAGCCGAAATTGAATCATATCTCACCTGCCATGATTGAATTCGGCAGGTTATACATTTACCGCACTATTCCCAATAAAGTCTATTTTTAATACAGTTGTCTGACAAAACAGTGCCAGACGGCTGTATTTTTTGTATAACTCACTATATTCGGAAAACCATGATTGCCTGTAAGGTTTTTGTGAGAACAAATCAAGAAAGTTGCCATTGTTCTGACAAAGATGGCAAAGATTTCTCCTTGCAATAAAGCAGTATAGTAAAACCAGAAAAATGACCAGCAAGTTTCTCTAGAAAGTGAGGAAGAAATGTATCCAACAAACAATAATGGAGCGGGCGCGCAATGGGCATTTGCAACGGTTATGGTTATCGTTGTGCTTGCTCTCACTCTGGGAATCTTGATTAGTAATTCTGAATGGTTCCAACCCGAAATTGCCCAAGCAAAGGCAGATGGCATGAACAAAGGCAACGACATCGAATATCAGAAAAGTTTGCTTGACTTGGAAAAATACAAAAGCGATATTCAGACAGCCATAGAGCGCACTAAACAATCATTGGAAGAGCAAAAAGTGGCTGCCCAGCAATTTGCTAATTTTCGCCAGGGTTTTTACAACACCCTTAACAGCGGGGTACTCATTCTTTCCATTGTACTGGGCGTAGTCATTATATCCTGGGGGATTTCGGCGAGCTTGAAATCATATAAATTAGCCCTGCTCAACGCCGAATCTGCTCGCATCATGCGAGCCGTGGCTAAACCAGCCTATCGCCAGCCGTCAGCTGCTGCTCTCCTGGCTCGCAAACGAGAACGAAAACAACGGCGTGACCGCCTGACATTCAAACACACAAGCCCTTTCTGGCCTGATAATGGGAAAAAGGAAAAGCGCACATCGAACGATTTGCCTTGGGCAAATTGAAAGGAACTAACCATGAACCCAAACACCCATCATAATAAATCACCGCCGCTACACTCTTTATCCGCCCAATTTATCCCGCTCCAAGATAGCTAACCCGACAGGAGGACAAAACAATGGAACCGCCGTACAAGCCATGAATGGCCTGCGTCAACCTGCAGGCCATTCATGGCTGCTGTGAGAATCCTGCCAGAATGATGTGAACGATTGGGGAACAAATCACAACGGTTTTGGAGTTAATATTTGTTGTGAACGGTTGCACTATTGTATAATCTTTCTGTACGCATTGCCCTGGTTTGAACTTTTTTGAGGGATGATCTATGCAGCAGGGAACTGGCAAGATATTTGTGCAGGATCGGCGGGAAAAAATTAGTCGCTTCGTGATATTGACGATCACCTTTATTGTTGCGGCTCTCATTTATTCCCTACTACCCCAAATTTGGCAAGATTTTCATCCCTTAATCATCGCCTTTGCTTTGGCCGTTTTGGTTATTATTGTCAGTTCTGCACATCGAAAGTTCTGGCGCGAAAATCGCTGGCTCGTGATGCCTGCTGCCTTTATCCTACTGGTATGGGTCAGCAGTATTTGGGCGCAGTCTTATTGGTTTGTAGAAAATTTGCACAGTCTGAAAACGTTTCCAGCAGAATATTCTTTATCCAATTCACTAGCCTTGCGTGCATCTTACCCGGCGATGATTTTGTACGATGGTTCAGAATCTCCATCCTTCTCCATCTGGTGGGATTGCCGCACTCAATCTTGCGCAGATGTTAATGTAGAAATCACATCTCAGAGTCAATCTTCGGAATTTGGCGTAAAAAAGGAAACAGGCATTGTTTGGGAAAAATCCTTGCCAGTCACCCTCCTTGGCAATGGCACTGCCGTTGAGATTTTTATGCGCCGGCCAAAGTTTAAGGAATCCCAAAGTGAGCATCTCGTTATTGCTACAATTGACAGTGGCGTTTCCTATCCAATCGGTCATACCTTGTTCGAAGGAGCGCAAGACGCAAAAACGCGCAAATTTTGGCTAGAATTGGCAAAAGGTAGCAGTGTGGTGATTACCATCATTACTGCGGTTTTCGCCGCTCGAAAGCAACTGGATGAGCAGAAACAGAGTGAACGCAGAAAAAAAATAGAAGAAATCTTAACCCGAATAAAAAACTACAAATACGAACGAGGAAAAGCCAAGGAATTTCTAAGCGATGTGCAAACAGAATTGCATGATTGGAATAAGTGGCTGCCCGAACAGCGCGAAGACTTTCGCAATATGTTCAAAAAATTTGTAGAGACGGTAGTCGAGAAATCTATATCTCAAGAGCATTATTCATCCGAAACATCACCCTGGGCACAATCAGCAATTGCGACAGTCGAAACTTTGGGTTATGCCAAGGAAGAGACAAAAGCCCTAGCTGAAAAAATTATACAAGCGGCTCCGGGTTATTCTCCAGAACGATACGCTTCACGCTTTCCCCCTGAACTTTATCCTTTGCAAAGGCGTTTTGCCCGTCAATCTATTCCTTTGCCCAAAGCAGGGGAATGGGGAATATCGGCTTGGCAGATGCGCTTTGCGCCGTTTGGGGATGATTTGGCCGAACAATTCAAATATATTAAGGATGATGATTTTCCTCTACTGGCGGCTGTCAACTTTCGATTCTTAACATCGCGATTTTCTCATCAAGCCTATTACTTCCAAAACGCCTGGGATTTGCGCGCAGGATATTATCAGTACTGCCGGGCATTCAACTCGGCGGAATTGCAGTTGCAAAGCAAGCAAACCTTCTTTGTTCCGGCATTACCCGAAGCAATTCCAATTTGGGAAGACAAAATTCAATTCCAGGAATATCTCTTACACAATCTTGCCGCGGCCTGGCTACGTGTGCTTGCCAATGCTCCCGACATCACAGACAAAATGGGGTTGTGGGAAATAGAAGCCCTGGCGCGCCTGATTGCCTGGCATTATGGCTCGGCATCTGCAATTCATGTTCTCTCGCTCCCGGCCGAGTTTCAAATTATGCGGCACTTACAAGGGGTTAAGCCTGAAAAAGCGTTTCCGGCAGGTGAAAAAACAAGATGGCTTGCCTTGCGGCCTCCTGAAACCGGGCAAACGCTTTATCTATATGCGCAAGTCTCTCTCAGTGGCAAGTCGGATGATGCAAACGCTGTTCATATTCCGGAATCGCTGGCCCAAAGACTTGAGCAAGAGGCTGTTTTTGCAGTGCGTTTCTTATTAGCAGAACAGGAAGTCCACGAAAAAACCCTGCGAATGAGTAACGAAGCCTTGTTACTGCTATTGAATGAACGTGTAAATATCAGCACGACTGGCGGCAAATTTTTTGGGGATTTGTTTGGCGAGCACCCATTTTTTGATGACATTATGGAGCAGTTCCTCGCACGCGCAGGCGGCTCACCGGGTAAAATCCTGCGCATGGCACACCTCGTGCTGGAAAATCACCAGCAAAGCCATCCTGAAAACCCTTATATTGACCCCGATGATTTGCGCAAAGTCAACCCATGAACTTGTCTGAACAGCCATCCGCTCTCTTTGGAAACCTTAAAGCCGAGCAAGAGCCCTGGTTGTTGCAAGTATTCGTCCAAGGGATAAACCGGGAAAAATACCAGGACAACGAACCCTTCATCATTTATGGGCCGCCTGGTTCTGGCAAGACCGCCCTGCGGCTCTATTTACAACAACAGGCGCCTTCCAGTGTGTTGGCTGTCCCCTGGATGCCGGAACCAATCTCCACCGGCGCCACTGGCACGAGCCTTGCGCAAGCCGCCATGCGCCAGGCTCTTCAAGCCCTGCTCGACTGGCTGATTACCAATGGGCAACTGGCAACACGACTCGAGCATCCCCCCGCATGGACGGCAACTGCGCTGGCCTGGTATTTGCGTCGATACCTGCCTATGGATGCCAGTTTTTATATCGAGAGCCGCGGAGCAGACCTGGCGCAAAATGAAATCAACTGGTACTTGGCGCTTCTGGAAAAACCCGAGGTTGCGATTTTCAAAGAGGATGCCAGCTTAAACGACCAGTTGCGTATGCTGATGCGCATTTTGAACCTGGCGCAATACCAATCAGTCTGGTGGATGGTCGATGGATTGGAAAAATGGCCGCCGCGATCCAAAAATTACCTGATGGCAACGATGGAGGCCCTGCTTTCCACCCTGTCGGTTTTCGATGTTCCCCGATATGTTTTCAAACTGTTTGCGCCTGACGCATATCGGGAATTCATCCACAGTTCAAGTGGAGTGACCAGGCATCGCGTTCTGGAATTCGACCTGCGCTGGACCCTGCAACTGCTCAACAGCCTGCTCGAACAGCGACTCTCTGTCACTTTGAATCGGCCCGGTTTCGGGTTGACAGACCTTTCTCCTGCCCCAGACTTTTGTGCATGGCTGCAACGCAACGCGGGCGAAAACCCGCGTGCCTGGCTTTCACTGACATCCCCTTTGGTGGAAAAGTTCCAGGCACAAAAAGTACCCCTCTCGCCTGCTGACTGGAACCAGATTGCCCAATTTCCGCAGGGGCAGTCGCGTTTGCGCTTAATTATCGAGCGAAAAGAAATAAAAATAGGTGATACTACTATATCGATTGGTTCTGAAGACGGGTTCAAACTTTTGCTTTACCTGTACCAGCGGCCAGGGCAAATCTGCAGTCTCGAAGAAATTTATTTTTGCGCACTGCAAGGCCTGGAGCATATCCCGCGCAAACAGGACAAAGAATGGATGCACAAATCCATCTGGAGGCCGGCCCTGGATACAACCATTTATCGCCTGCGCCAAAAAATTGAACCGCTGTCGAGCAATCCAACCTACCTTGTTACACATCCCCGCAAAGGATTGGAATTGAGAAATACGGTAACGTGAGAGAACTGTGAGAAAACTGCGCAGGAATACAAAATCTATTTTAGTGTATAGTTATTGCAGAAGAAGGTCATCCAGACAACTTTATCATTTTCTTTTTTCGCTCATCGTGTGACAAACCAGCACGGGGTGGATTTGTTTTCACCCGAATTAAGCAACACTAAGCGCAAGGGACTTTATGCTTCACAAGTTTGGTTTCCAATTTGACGCCTTCACACATCTTGATTCAACCAAAGATGCGCGCCTGTACGAATACCTGGTTATCCCCAAAACGGTGGAAATTGCCTGGGGCGATGAGCCTGCTGCGATCCTGGCCCGCCCCGGTGGTGGTAAAAGCGCACTGCGGGCCTATACCGAGCAGGTTTATCGCGGAACGCGTGGAGTCAAGTTACCTACCACCTACATCCCTGAAACGTATTCGACTAAGAGTCAATTCCATTTTGATGGATTACAAAAAGCCTTTGCGCGTGCGCTCCTAATTTATCTTATTTCCTATCCAGATGTTTTCTTGCAACTCCCTTCAGAGCCACAATCCAAAACAAAAAGTTTACTTTCTTTTCTGCCCTATGATTTCGATTTTTTGCTAAGCGTTCTGGAAGGCACAGACTCGGTTTCTGAAATGGAACAACTCTTGGGGGTAAATGCGCTCTCAGGAATAAAAAAAATCGGTGAATCCCATCAGCGCATGACGCACCAATTACGGGTAGCGCCTGCCGTACCGTTTCATAAATTAACTATCGATATCCTGCTGGCTCAGGCGCGGGAAATCTTCGAAATCGATTCCTTTCATATATTAGTCGATGGGCTGGATGGGTTTGTCGAAACAACATCGCCCGAAGCTCTGAGTCAGTGGCTGGCGCCGCTTATGGAGTTCGCCGAAACATGGAAGAAACAAAAAATTTATCTCAAGTTTTTCCTGCCTGTTTCAATGGCTGAATTTCCTCACATTACCCGACATCCTGGTATCAGAACAGCAACATTAAATTGGGATGACAGCCTGCTCGCTGAAGTTATTCGCCGACGATTGTACGTTGCGTCACAGGGGGCTTTCGACAGCCTCGATGCAATCAGCGCCCCCAACTTGCGAAATATAGAGCTTCACCTGGCGCGCCAGTTAAACGCCGAACAAAAGCTACCGCGCCAGATTATCCTGAAAACCCGTCATTTGCTCGAGAAAACACAGCAAAATCTTGATGGGGTTATTCGCTACGAAGATGTGTTCGAGGAGGTAAGAGATGTCAGCGAATCTCTCATATAGAGTCTTTACCACACAACACGTTGTCCCTCGAGCAGAAAGAGCATACATATTGGGGTCCATCTCCGAACATCAAAAAAAGGTGTTCATCGTTGAGGGCGATCGTGGGGCAGGAAAAACATTTTTTTTGTTGGACCTATATCATCATTTTTTACAAGACAAAACCATACGCCCTTTTTTCGTTGGTTTGTTCAGGTATCAGGCATCTGAATTTGAGAAGGAACCAAACATCTGGCTGCAAGCCGATAAGGACTTTGCTAAGTCTGATGTGATTGGTCTCTTGAAAAAACTAAGCGCGTATCTGGACATCGACTATATCGAGTCTCTTGATGAAGAAAACCGGCCCGAATACATGGCGCGCAGCCTGGCAAAAGTTCATAAAGAGGGGATAACACCTGTTTTATTGATTGATTCGATCTATGAGTGCGATGAAGCAGTTAGAATTCAAATTGAGAAGTATGTTCTGATCCCCTTTTTGACAACTGGCAAAGCGGTCATCATCCTTTCCGGGCGCGGGAAACGCCCCATCTGGACGAACCCCGAACTACGGGATGCAGAAACCATTTCACTGGGCAAGACTCCCCCAATATTTGTGAAAAAGCAGCTGGAAAAAATGGGCAGTCAGCATATAGGCGACCTGGATAAAATCTTGAAATGGAGTGATGGTTATCCACTACTTGTAAAACTTTTAGGTGAAGCCAAAGAACTATCACTGGATGCTCTAAATGACGCGATTGATGTGTTGATTGAAGATACGCTTCTCAAAACACAAGAAATCTTACCCAAAGAAATCCGTGATGCTATTCAAAAATTAGCGCTCCTGTCCAAACCTTTTCGTATCCCAGATGTCGATACATATTTATTCCATGGTGACGAACAGAAACGCCTGAAGGCAGACCGGTTGGTAAAAATCCTGTTGCAAAGTTATTTATTGTTCTGGGGAAGCCGGGATGGACGGAATGGTTATATGCTCAGCGATTCGGTGGCGCACCCGATTAGAGAATGGTTGCAAGAAAACCCAGCCCTGTTGCAAAAATATCAAGTGGATTGGGAAGCGGGTGTGGACGATTTACAGAAATCTTTCCCCAATGTAAACCTGCAAGAGTATAAAAAGATGATAACGTTTCATTCTATTGCTCAAGCAACAGCATGAACGGACCCAGAACCAGTAAACAAGGAGGAAAACCATGCCCGAAACAACCTTTTCCTGGGAAAGTCTGGAGCAGTTTATTGGAAGAAAGTCTTTGCTCGCGCAGGCTCAAGAATGGCTGAAAGATGGCGCAATTCATCTGGTTTTTTACACTGGCGGTTATGGTATTGGCAAAACGCGCTTGCTAAAACAAATTTTAGCGTTGAGCAGTCATCTTAAGGCGACAGCTATTCCATCCAACTACATTGACTTGTATCATGCTTATCACCACTCTGATGAAGGTTTAGCGCGCGCGCTGGTGGGTAACTTTAGCGCGTATAAAGAGTATTTCTTTGCCTTCGACCTCGCCAGCCAGGCACTGGAGGAAGCGCGCGCAGCGGGAGATAACCGAAAAGCCGCCGAATATTTGCGCGCCATGCTGCGCGCCTGCGAAGACGGAATAAAGCGATTGAGCAGTGAGCATGGCGTGCTGGTTTTATTGGATACAGCCGAACAATGGATATATCCCACTCTCGACGCCGGGCAAAGCGCGACCCCCGCCTGGGTTTGGTTAAAATCGTGGATTATGGAATTGCCCAAGGGTATGGTGGTGTTGGCCGGACGGCCTATTTGTGAACAACTGGCATCCGAAGTAAACGCTCAATCTGTCCGTTTGGATTATTTCAATGTGCAGGAAACGGCTGACTACATCAGCGCCATTGCCCAAAATTACCAGGCCAGCAAGCAATCCGCTGAATTTATCTTAGCTGAACAGGATATCCCGCTCCTGCATGAGCTGAGCGAGGGACGCCCCATCCTCTTGTCGCTTTACCTGCAACTGGCTTTCCAGAACAAAGAAATACACCGCAAGGCTTTGACCACCAACAATGTGGAAGAGCTCGAAGAATTCCTGGTCAGCGAACTGATGAACAGTGAAATTGGCGAGGCCCTGCGTGCTGCCGGGCGCGCGCCTAAAGGGGTTGATATTCTCTTGTTTACCGGGATTCGTGGTTTACGAAATAAAGACGGCTCCATATCCAATGAAAATTTGGAATACGCCAAGGGAGAATTTGAACAACTCAAAAAGATGTCGTTTGCCAAAACGTTCCGAGACAGCGACCGCCTGTTTTTGCATGATGAAATGTACGACATGCTGCACAGGCACATCTATATCCACAAGGAAGACCCTTCGGAAGCCAAAGAGGCGGGGGATGCAGCAGTAAAAATCTTTGAGTATTACACCCGGTTAATCGACCAGAAAAACCAAGAACTAAAGTTGCTTTATGAACGCCTGTCGCGTGGGATCGAGTTCGAAGAGATAGCCAACGAAGCAAGAGAAAGCGTCATCCTGGCAATTCACACAATCGAGTCCCCCCGTCAAAACCTAATTACTGAATTCGTCTTCTATCGTTGGCGGCATGATCTAGTCGCTGGGGAAGACCCCATTGAAGCTGGCTTGCGTCGATATTATCGTTTTGTCCACGAATCTGCCAGCAGTGGACGCTATAATCTGGTGTTGTCGTTGCGAATCGAATTGCTAAGATTGCTAAAGGACTTGGAGAAGGATGGTCTTTGGTACCCCTTTATTCAGGGTTTGTTGCTGATTCAAAAAGTGTGGGAAAAGCTGGCGTTGGGTGAGAATTATGGCGCTGAAATTCCCCAGCTCTTGCAGCGACTCGATATCATCACTAATTTGCCAGCTCATCACAAGAACATTTTAGCGGGCTTCCTTAGCATCTGGCAAGGCACGGCCATCATTTTTTCCAGGGAACCAGACTACGAACTTGCCCGCCAATTATTAAGTGATGCAATTGAAAATATCCATGCGATAAATAGCCAGGAAGTTTCTTGGTTCAAGGATGTGGCAGATAGTCTTGCGCACCGTCAATTGGCCTACCTGTACCGTGTCCAGGGACAATTTGACCAGGCGATTAAACATTTTGTGGAGGCCCTGAAAAACAGCCGCGCCATCGATTTTTATCACGAAGAATCTACCCTGCGCAACGATTTGGGCTTTGCCCAAATGATGGTGGGGAAATTCCAGGCCGCGCGCGAAAATATAGAAGAGGGCTTGAAACTTCGTTACCGGGTGGGAATTGGCACCTATATTGCGCTAAGCAACAGCACCCTGGCGCAATACCACATTGCAAACAACATTTACGATGAGGCGCGTAAGCGCGCCCGTTACGCCGTCAAAATTTCGCAGGCTATTGGGTATGAGCGTGGCGAGGCTTTTGGCAATTTGTCGCTGGCGGAGGCCACCCGCCGATACGCCTTCTCTCCACTTGGCTCTGCCGGGCAGGAAGCATTGATGAACGAAGCAGAAACCTTTATCAATGCCGCCGTTAACGCTTTCGAGAAGCTAGGGGAAGAAGCCCGCATCATTGAGTCTCACCTGGAACGTGGCTGTCTTTTTCGTGATAAGATGCGCATCGTTTCAGAAGAAAAGAAAGAGGCATATTATCAGAAATCCCTCAATGAATTTGGATGGACCGCCGAAAAGTCAAAGCAGTCGAATATTACCTATCGCCGCGCAGACGCATTGTGCAACATCATCTGGTTAAATTTCTTTGCTAAAAGATATGACCTGGCTGAGCAGGCAGCGGAAGTTTTTGCGCAAATGCCAGAACTCGCGCCTTATTGGTTAAGAGATGGCAAACCTATTGATGAAACCAAAGCCAGACTCAACCCTATTCTATGGTCACAAATTGGTAAATACCACACCGCCAAGGGGATGCTTGTTTTTGAGACATGGAGAAAGACCGGGAACAAAACCGCCCTGGGCACCAAGGGGCTTGGTTTGCGGGAATGCGCCTCGAACTTCCTACTGGGATTGCACTATAGCATTTTGTTTGCGCCTGACCACCGCGGCTTACGGGAAGGCCGTCGCACGGTTTACGCCGCCCTCACCTTGCTCAACCGCGACGAGTTAAAAAACTTTTCCTATCATGCGCGGGAACTGGCAGGTGCACACAACCTGAAGTCACCAACGGTTTTGGAAGAATTAATGAAAGAACAGGCGTTGTGGTTCGGCCCAGACTAAGCCTGTATGGATAGGTAATATTTCCCAACAATCCCGCTTTTGCGGGATTGTTGCTTGTATTCAAACAGAATATTTTATATAATTAAATTCGGCATGTTAACGATAACATATGAAATTGCACATTTGCGGGGTTGACTATGAGACCAACCATACATTTTTTTCGTCCCTTGCCCACAGGCAACCAGGCTGATTATCTGGGCGGTTGTGATGGGGATTGTGCCTGTTCATTCCATATCGCTACCAACAGTGCCATTAAAAAGACTTCTGCCGGGTGTGAAGTTAAACCCGGTTTTTCTTTTGATTCCGCCGATAACAACTGCGCCGATTGTGATTGTGCAGATTGTGATTGTGCTTGTTCATCCCCTTTACCTTTGCAAGGTGCATACCTGGCAGAAAACCTGCCAACGAACCTGTTCCAGACAGAACAGACAGCCTTTTTGCCCTTAAACGACAACTCCTGGCTACTCACTGCACCTGGAACATTGGCGGGCTGGGCGGTGGTCAATGAACCGGCGCGGCAGGTGTTCGAGTTTTTCGCCTCACCGCACACGCCGGGAGAATGGCCGTCTAATGCCGAGATCTCTGTGGATGAATTTCGCCGGGCAGCGGGGCTTTTTTACCAGGCCGGTTTCCTTACTGAAACACAATCAAGTGTCAGCCCGCTAACGACTGTGCCTTTCCAAGTTCCCCTCGAAACTTGGCTATTCCTGACCCGTGCCTGTAACCTGGCCTGCGCGCACTGCTTCGTCAGCAAAGACCCGCGCCAGATGACGCTCGAAACCGGTTTGCAGGCGGTGGAGCGGCTCTTTGACTTGGCCCAACGGCATGGGCATCCCGGAGTCAAAATTAAATATGCGGGCGGCGAGCCGACCTTGCGTTGGGATTTGGTGACGGCTTTACATAAGCGCGCCGTCGTCTTGTCACAGCAGAGCGGCCTGCCGCTGACAGAAATCCTGGTTACCAACGGCGCAGCGCTCTCTCGGGTGCGCCTGGAATATCTTAAAGCCGCATCAATCCACATTGCCCTCTCGCTGGATGGCTTTGGCGAGGGGCATGACCGCCAACGTCCGTTTGCAAACGGCCAGCCCAGTTTTTGGCAGATTTTCCGTTCATTGGAGATGGCATTAGCGATAGGACTCCATCCCTATCTGACCATCACGCTGACCCGCTTGAACCTGGATGATCTGCCCGCGCTAACCGAGTTCGCCCTGCAAAACAGGCTATTCCTAAACTGGAACTTTTACAGGCCACACACCCTAAATGACCCGCTGACGGCTGGTGAGAATGACTTAATTGCAGCCCTGCGAAAGGGGCTGGCTGTTATCGAACAGAATTTTCCCGATTATCCTTTCCTGGAGAAGTTGATTGACCGCAGCAACTTCGGCGCGGCGCATGAACATACATGCGGGGCGGGCCGAAACTACTTGAGCATCGACTACGATGGCAGTGTGCTGCCCTGCCACATGCTCTCCGGGGCAAACAAAGCCGGGGTTCCGCTGAAAACGCTCCAGCAGGTTCGCTTCGACCGGTTCCCCAACCCAACCGTAGATGAAAAAGAAGGTTGCAGCACCTGTGAATGGCGCTACTGGTGCGCGGGTGGTTGTCCGATTCTTGCAGGGATGTCGAATGGAGGCTCGTTGTCCCAATCTCCTTACTGCAAGGTGTATAAAACAATTTATCCAGGGTTGTTGCGCCTTAAGGGATTACAACTGTTAGCCTTGGGCCAACAATAATCGCTGGCACGTCCCACCCAGGGATTCCTGGGGCGCGGCGCTTCGTGGAAATCGATGGGGCTGGAGGCGCGCGGGCGCGCCACCCGTGAAATCATGCAGTTTGCCACGCTGCTCTATCGCCTGCGCCTGACGGATGAGAAAGACGATGACATCCTGGCCCCCGGTTTGCTCAACATGCCAGCCAGCGTTTTCACTGAAATCATCCCACTCACCAGCCCGCAAGACGAAATCTCCCGACTGGCGAATGAAGTGGCCGGTTTTGTGAAGCAGGGCTACCCCAAAAAGCACCTGCTCCTGCTGCACAGCGACGGGAACAGCGTCAAATCGCTCATCCAGGCCATCAATGACCGGCTGGGCAAAGATGCCGCCCGCGATCCCAAGACCGACTACCCCGGCGGCTATGTGCGCGTGGCCACACTCAACGCCGGGGCCAGGCTGGAAAGTCCGATTGTTTTCCTGGCCGGGCTGCGCGAGATGTTTGAATCTGAACAATCCCTGCGGCTTTCGGACGAGGAGCGCAAGCCGCTGAGCCGCGATAACACGCGCAAGTTGTACATGGCGACCGCCAGGGCCGGGCAGCGATTGGTTTTGGCTTATGTGGGGGAGTTGAAGCAAGCTTTTGGACGGAAATGATATTTACACAAAACAGGATTATACTAATCCTGTTTTGTGTAAAGGAGTTGCCATTGATTTAGAATTGTTGCCCAAAATAGCGTCGTGTTCGTTTTTTTTTGTTGTATACTTTTGCCAGGGTTCACCCTGCCGCCCATTGCAGCAGGCGCGCGTGGGGGGGATTTGTTCCTCCTGATTGCCTTTCATTTTCGCGGACATTTTCATGGACAATCAATTCTTCGAGCAGCCTATCCTGAATTCCCCATACCAGTATCCTGCCCGGCATTGGGAGTTGGATAAGGACGGCCAGCCCACCCAGCAGATTCTGGAATACCGCCGCAGCGCAGACTTTATCACCCCCATCCCCAAAACGAAAAAACAGAAGCGTGCCAGCGCCCAAATGCCGCTGGTGCTGGATGAAGGCAAGGGCCTTTCGACCGCTGTGCAGCAGTATGACCCGACCGGCAACATCAACCTGGTGCGCGGTTATGTGGATGCCTGGCGCATGATTCGCGACCCGAACGAGTGGAAGGTGACGCCCGAAACAGCCCGCCTGCTACAGCACTGGCGCAATCACCCGTTTGCCAGCATCCGCCCGTTCTTTTGCCAGGTGGAAGCAGCCGAGACGCTCATCTGGTTGACTGAGGTGGCCCCCAAGGGCGGCAAACGCGAGCGCGAACTGCTCGAACGGCTGGAAAGCGCCAGCCAGGAGGCCAACCCCGGCCTGGCGCGCATTGCCCTGAAAATGGCGACCGGCTCAGGCAAGACCACCGTGATGGCGATGATTATCGCCTGGCAGACCATCAACGCCCTGCGCTACCCGGCCAGCAAAAAGTTTACGCGCGGATTTTTGATTGTGACCCCCGGCATCACCATCCGTGACCGGCTGCGGGTTTTGCAACCCAACGACCCCGATAGTTACTACGCCAGCCGCGAACTGGTTCCCGCCGACCTGCTGCCCGAACTGGGCAAGGCCAAAATCGTCATCACCAATTACCACGCCTTCAAACTGCGCGAGCGCATTCCGCTCTCAAAGGGCGGACGCGCCCTCTTGCAGGGGCGCGGCGAAGCGCTGAACACCCTCGAAAGCGAGGGCCAGATGCTCCAGCGCGTGCTGCCCGAGTTGATGGGCATGAAAAACATCCTGGCGATTAACGACGAGGCCCATCACTGCTACCGCGAGAAGCCGGAAAAAGACGAAGATGAAGACCTGAAAGGCGAGGAACGCGAAGAAGCCGAATCTAACAACGAAGCCGCCCGGCTGTGGATTAGCGGCCTGGAGACAGTGGCCGAGAAACTCGGCCTGGCCCAGGTGGTTGACCTTTCAGCCACGCCCTTCTTCTTAAAAGGCTCGGGCTACGCTGAAGGCACAATTTTCCCCTGGACGATGAGCGATTTCTCGCTGATGGACGCCATCGAGTGCGGCATCGTCAAACTGCCGCGCGTGCCGGTGGCCGATAACATCCCCGGCGGCGATATGCCCAAGTTCCGCAATATCTGGGTCAATGTGCGCGACAAAATGCCCAAAAAGGGGCGCGGCAAGGCCAAAGACCTCGACCCGCTCAGCCTGCCAGTGGAACTGCAAACCGCCTTCGAGGCCCTTTACGGCCATTACCAGAAAACCTTTGCGCTGTGGAAGCAGGCCGGGGTAGGCGTGCCGCCCTGTTTTATCATCGTCTGCCAGAACACGGCCATCTCGAAACTGGTCTATGACTATATTTCGGGCTTCGAGCGCGAGAACGAAGACGGCTCGACCGAACTGGTGCCCGGCAGGTTGGAACTGTTCCGCAATTTCGACGCGTGCGGCAACCCCCTGGCGCGCCCGAATACCCTGCTGATTGACAGCGAACAACTCGAATCGGGCGAAGGGCTGGACGACAACTTCCGGCGCATGGCCGCCCCGGAGATTGAGCGCTTCCGGCGCGATATTCTCCAGCGCACCGGCGACCAGCGCCAGGCCGATAACATTACCGACCAGGATTTGCTGCGCGAAGTGATGAACACGGTCGGCAAGCCAGGCAAATTGGGCGAATCGGCGCGCTGCGTGGTTTCGGTTTCCATGCTGACCGAAGGCTGGGACGCCAACACCGTCACCCATATTCTCGGCATTCGCGCTTTTGGCACGCAGTTGTTGTGCGAGCAGGTGGTTGGGCGCGCGCTGCGGCGGCAGTCGTATGAACTCAACGAACAGGGCCGGTTCGATGTCGAATACGCCGATATTCTCGGCATTCCGTTCGATTTCACCGCCAAACCGGTAATTGCCAAACCGCAAACGCCGCGCGAAAGCGTGCATGTGCGCGCCATGCGTCCAGAGCGGGATAAACTCGAAATCGAGTTCCCGCGCGTGATGGGCTACCGGGTGGAGTTGCCTGCCGAGCGGTTGGAGGCAAGTTTCGCGTCCGATTCGACCCTGGTACTGACTCCCGATGTGGTCGGACCCTCCATCACCCAGAACAAGGGCATCGTCGGCGAAAGCGTCAATTTGAGCCTGAAACATCTCCAAGATGTGCGTTTTTCGTCGCTGGTCTTTCACCTGACCACTTACCTGCTCAAAACCCATTACCGTGACGCGGACGGACACCCGCGCAACGATTTGTTTGGGCAGCTTAAGCGCATTACCCGTTATTGGCTGGAAAACCACCTGGAATGCAAGGGCGGCACCTACCCGGCCCAGTTGATGTACCTGGAATTGGGGGCGATGGCCTGTGAGCGCATTCAGGCCGCCATTACGCGCCACTTTGCAGAGACACGCCCGATTCGGGCCGTGCTCGACCCGTATAACCCGACCGGCTCGAGCGCGCATGTTAATTTTTACACGTCGCGCGCCAGCCGCTGGCAGACCGATTCGCGCAGGTGCCATGTTAATTGGGTGGCGCTGGATAGCGATTGGGAGGCCGAGTTCTGCCGGGTGGCCGAAGCGCACCCGCGCGTGCTGGCTTACGTCAAGAACCAGGGCCTGGGGCTGGAAGTGCCTTACCGCAACGGTTCATACACCAAAAAGTACCTGCCCGATTTTATTGCGCGCGTGGATGATGGCGGGGCCGAGCCGCTCAACCTGGTGGTGGAGATTAAGGGCTTTCGCGGCGAGGACGCCAAGCAGAAGAAAGAAACGATGGAGTCGTTCTGGATTCCGGGCGTGAACCACCTGAAAACATCTGGCCGCTGGGCCTTTTTGGAATTAAAAGACGTTTACCTGATTCAAGACCAATTCGCCGAGGCCGTTGAAGCGGCGATTGATTCATTTCTGCATTGAGATTGGCGAAGATTGAAAAAACTCCATGTTCTCCGTGTAACAAAAAGCCTTTCACAGAAACAGCACAGAGAAAAAAAATAAGAAAACGCTGTGAATCTCCGCGCTTTCTCAGCGTTCTTTGTATAGCAAAAACCCTACACAGGGAAGGAGCAAAATATGCAACAACCAAACCCTGCTTACCCGTTGAGCGACCTGACCGAAAAAATTATTGGCGCGGCGATTGAAGTTCATCGCACGCTTGGGCCGGGACTCTTGGAATCTGCATATGAGCGCTGCCTTATTTACGAACTGGAAAAAATTGGGCTGAGGGTCGAAAGTCAAAAACCGCTGCCCCTTGTTTACAAAGGAATCTCGATTGAACAAGGCTATCGTCTCGACTTATTGGTTGAAACCAAAGTTATCGTTGAACTCAAAACGGTTGAGCGAATTACCGATGTCCATGAAGCACAGATATTGACCTATTTGAAAATTTCTGGTTACAAAATAGGACTACTGATTAATTTCAACGTCAAAATTCTCAAATACGGCATTCGCCGGTTTGCCGTCTAAACCAGGATAAAAACTCTGCGCTCTCTGCGTAACGCCCCAAAACCTTTCACAGAGACGCACCGAGATTGGACAGAGAAAATCAAAAACTCCGTGAATCTCTGTGAAAACTCTGTGTTCTCTGTGTAACCGCTTTTTTTACTGCTCTGCGTACCCGCTTTACCAAGGATGAACCCATGCCGAAAACACCCAAACCCCCCAAATCGGTCGAGACCCTCAAGCACAACGACGCGTCACGCAAGCACATCCCAACTGCTGAGTTCCAGTCGATGTTGGGCGAAGACCAGCAGACGCCCATCCTGGCGGCTTACGCGCGCCGCAACCCCGACCTCGACCCGCAACTGGTCTGGCGCGGCAAGGACATGCAAGATTGGTCGGACCTGGTGGTGCAGGCCCCGCCGGTTTACATTCAAGAGAAGATTCACCCCAAGGTGCTGATTGACGACCTGCGCAAACAAACCGAAGCCCAGCAAAAAGCCGGCCAGCCGCTGCAATTTGATATGTTCGCCGATTTCAACGGCCTACCCGAAGGCGCCGACAAGACCGACTTTTACCAGCACGATTCGAACTGGACCAACCGCATGATTTTGGGCGATAGTTTGCAGGTGATGGCCTCGCTGGCCGAGCGCGAAGGCCTGCGCGGCAAGGTGCAGATGATTTATATCGACCCGCCCTACGGCATCAAGTTCAATTCCAACTTTCAGTGGTCGACAACAAGTAGAGATGTGACCGATGGCAAAACCGACCATATTACGCGCGAACCTGAACAGATCAAGGCGTTCCGGGACACATGGCGGGATGGTATTCACAGTTATTTATCCTACTTGCGAGATCGATTTATTGTGGCGCGTGATTTGTTGGCTGAAAGTGGATCCATCTTTGTGCAAATTAGTGAAGAGAATGTCCATAGAGTACGAGTTGTGATGGATGAAGTTTTCGGAGAAGATAACTTTCTTAGCCAGATTCTTTTTGTTACTACATCTGGTTTCACTACAACGCAATTATCAAGAGAAGGTGACTTGCTACTCTGGTATGGAAAACGACGGGAAAAAATTAAGTTTAGACAGATTTATAGGCGAAGAGAACCTCAGATTGAAGATTTTAATTTTCGATTTGTAGAGACTTCTAATGGCACAACTCGACCATTAGAAACAAGTGAAAAATTTGATACCAATCTTTTGAAAGAAGGAGAGCGCATTTTTAGATTTGGGGATTCTTCGTCTCAGGGTGCATCATCTGGGGATCAACCAGTTTTACACAATGGGCAAGAATTTATGCCTCCTAAAGGAAGACATTGGACATTAAGCACTCAGGGGACAGAGCGTATTATTAAAGCGGGTCGAGCATACGGTTCTGGAAATACCCTGAGTGTAAAACGATATGCTAGTGATTATCAATTCGTAAAATTCACTAATGTTTGGTCTGATACAGTAAAAAGCGGCTTTGGCGAAGCAAAAACTTATGTTGTCCAAACCTTAAGTAACGTGATCGAAAGATGTGCATTAATGACTACCGACCCCGGCGACCTGGTGCTTGATCCGACCTGTGGCTCCGGCACCACTGCCTATGTCGCCGAGCAATGGGGGCGGCGCTGGATAACAATAGATACTTCCCGTGTGGCGCTGGCCCTGGCACGTTCACGCATCATGGGCGCGCGTTACCCCTTTTACCTGCTCAAAGACAGCCGGGAAGGACAATTAAAAGAAGCCGAAATCACCCGCGCCATCCCAGCCAACGACCCAACCTACGGCAACATCCGCCAGGGCTTTGTCTATGAGCGCATTCCGCACATCACGCTCAAATCCATTGCCTACAACGCTGAAATCGATGTGATTTGGGACAAGTACCAGGAGCAGATGGAGCCAATTCGGGCAGAGTTGAACCGGCTCGCTGGGAAAAACTGGGAAGAGTGGGAAATTCCGCGTGAGCCGAACCTCGATACTCGAAACTCGTCACCCGATTCTCGAAGTTCGAATATCGAATATCAAAAAGCGCACGCCGACTGGTGGAAATTAAGAATTGCGCGCCAAAAAGAAATCGACGCCTCGATTGCCGCCAAGGCTGATTACGAGTACCTGTACGACAAACCTTACGAAGATAACAAGAAAGTGCGCGTGGCCGGGCCGTTCACGGTCGAGAGCCTGTCGCCGCACCGCACCCTGGGCGTCGATGAAAACGACGAACTGATTGACGCAGTCGCCGAAGGCAAAGCCGGTTACGCGCCGGGGCAAAGTTTCGAGCAAATGATTCTCGAAAACCTGAAAACCGCCGGAGTCCAGCAGGCCCACAAGGAAGACCGCATCAACTTCTTCTCGCTGACCCCCTGGCCCGGTCACTACATCTGCGCCGAGGGGCGCTATTTTATGCCCTCACCCCCGGCCCCTCTCCCGGCGGGAGAGGGGAGCAGTCCCCTCCCCCGCCGGGGGAGGGCGGAGGGTGAGGGCAAAGAAATGCGCGCCGGGGTCTTCATCGGCCCCGAATTTGGCATCGTCACCCGTCCCGACCTGGTGGCAGCCGCCCGCGAAGCCGGGGAAGCCGGTTTCGACGTGCTGGTGGCCTGCGCCTTCAACTACGATGCCCGCTCCACCGAGTTCAGCAAGCTGGGGGCCATCCCCGTCCTGAAAGCGCGCATCAACGCCGACCTGCACATGGCCGACGACCTGAAAAACACCGGCAAGGGCAACCTGTTCGTCATCTTCGGCGAGCCGGATATTGACCTGCTCGAAACCGACGATGGGCAGGTGCAGGTCAAACTCAACGGGGTCGATGTCTTCCACCCTGGCACGGGCGAAGTTCGCAGCAACAACACCGACGAAATCGCCTGCTGGTTCATTGATACCGACTACAACGAAGAGAGTTTCTTCGTCCGCCAGGCCTACTTCCTGGGGGCAAATGACCCGTACTCCGCGCTCAAAACCACCCTGAAAGCCGAAATCAACGAACAAGCCTGGGCCAGCCTGCGCAGCGACACCTCGCGCCCCTTCGCCAAACCCGCCTCCGGCCGCATCGCCGTCAAGGTCATCAACCATTTGGGTGATGAAGTCATGAAGGTATTCAGGGTCAAATGACAGCCGCCTCCATGCCAGGCTAAAATTATGAAACCCCATCCCTCCGATACCCACCCAAAAATGGAAGCCCTGCAAATTCGGCTGTAGCGCGAAGCCAGCCCCACCCGCAAAATGCAGGCCCTGCCAAAACCCCTCTCCCGTTGGGAGATGGGCTTTTTCTCCCTTCCCCGGCGGGGGCAGGGCAGGGGAAAGTGCCCCGAAGGGGTATGAGGGCGTTTGATGACTTTAAGAAAGCCCTGCCAGGCAGAATGAACCAATAATTTGCCTTCAATCCTACTGTGGTACAATTTTCCCCCGTAACGAAACAAGGAGAAACAATGGTCTCTCAAGAATTACTTGAAATTTTGCGTTGCCCGGCCTGCGTGCGTGAAAAAGATGGCCTGCTCCAATTAACCCACAATACCTGGCTGGTTTGCCAGGACTGCGGGCGCAAATACCCAATCATGGATGACATTCCCGTCATGCTCATTGATGAGGGCAATAAATGGGTTGCAACCACGCCTGAAAGCCTGCCCGTTCCGCCCCCGGCGCGCTAGATGGACGAACTCGCAACCCTGCTGGTTGACCTGACCAGCGGCGACGACATCCGCGCTGAAGCCGCCGCCACCCGCCTGCCCGCTTTTCCCGCCGCCTCGCTCAACCCGCTGCTCGACTCGCCAGATGTGGATGTTCGCTGGTGGGCGTTGCGCGCCCTGGCAGGATT
This sequence comes from uncultured Anaerolinea sp., assembly GCA_964388215.1. Taxonomy (GTDB): domain Bacteria; phylum Chloroflexota; class Anaerolineae; order Anaerolineales; family Villigracilaceae; genus UBA5195. The sequence goes on along the minus strand of CAYLZI010000006.1, from coordinate 12,247 downwards.
TCAAAGCACGGCAGATGTCGTTCACAGACTGGCGAGCGCGCTCGATGACGAATCTGATGAAATCAAGCAATGCGCGGCATTGGGTTTGTGCCACCATCCCCACCCTGAATCTGTCTCGCCGTTGATGCGCGCCTTATCCTCCCCCGATTCGATGACCGCCAAACTCGCCTGCAACGCCCTCATCGCCATCGGCCCTGAAGCGGTCTCAAGCCTGGTGGAAGCCCTGCGAAACGCAAGCCCTTCTGGCAGGCTAGAAGCAGCCCGCGCCCTGGCCGAAATCGGCGACCCGCGCGCCATTCCCGCGCTAATGGAAGTCATGCAGGCCGATTCTGCAATTTCAACCTACTGGGCCAAACACGGCCTCGACAAACTTGGGCTTGGCATGGTTTACATAAAGCCCCAATAAATATAAAGATGAATACAAACCCCACCAATAAAAAATTCCCTATCCAATGGATTATCCTGGGCATCCTCAGCCTGGTATTTTTTGCCGGTTCGCTTGTGCTTGCCCGCAACATTGTCATTGGCTGGTGCCTTTCTCCGTTACCTGGCATCGCCCTCACCGGGTGCAGCGGTGGCATTTCAAACCCGACGTTTACCCAAACCGGTGAATCTACGCCCGAAGCAGGCACCATCGTTCCCAATTTACCCACCCCAGCCCCCGCCATTCCCGCGGCAAACCTGCCGCCCGTGTGGGATGGCGCCAGCCGGGTAAATGTGCTTCTGCTCGGCCTCGACTCTTACGACGGTTCTGCCGACCGCTCCGGCCCGGCCCGCTCTGACACCATGATTTTGCTCACTCTCGACCCGAAATCGCGCACAGCCGGAATGCTCTCCATCCCCCGCGATTTGTGGGTCAACGTTCCCGGCTTTGGGTATGGGCGCATCAACACCGCGTACATGAACGGTGACGCCGCCAAACTCCCCGGCGGAGGCCCAGCCCTGGCGATGAAAACCGTCGAACAGGTCATTGGCGTGCCGGTGCATTACTTTGCGCAAGTCGAATTTGCCACCTTCATCACCCTGATAGATACACTAGACAAAATTCCCGTCGAAGTTGAGAAAAATGTATATATTGATCCAATAGGGCCGGGAGCAGACAAAATTTTCCTCTCGCGTGGCCCGCACATGCTGGGCGGCGTGGAAGCGCTGGCTTATGCCCGCTTTCGCTATACCCAGGGCGGCGACGTTGACCGCGCCAAACGCCAACAGCAGGTAATTATGGGTATTCGAGACCGCGCCCTCGAACCAGCCCGGTTCCCAGCCCTGGTAGCAGACGCCCCGCGTATCTACTCCGTTGTTCAAGAAGGCATTAATACCAACCTGACTTTGGAACAAATGATACGCCTTGCAATCCTGGCGCAAGAGATTCCTGTAGAAAACATCAAAAAAGGCATCATCAATTACGAGATGATGCTGCCCTACTCCGCTGAAGTCAACGGGCAAAACCAATCGGTATATAAACCCATTCCCGATAAAATTCGTGAACTGCGCGATGAAATCTTCACCGCCTCAGGCGCAATCAGCCCAATGGCGCAAGGCGCCGATTCCCTCGACCTGGCCCGGCAAGAGGCCGCCACAATCGCCATTTACAACGGGACTTATACCGCCGGCCTGGCGCAGACAACCGCCGATTATCTTAAATCACTTGGCTTCAACGTTGTCATTGTTGACAGCACCACAACTTTCCCCGGCTCAACCATCGTCGTTGACCGCCGAGGACGCCCTTACACCTTAAAGCACTTCAAAGAACTTTTCCGCCTTAACGCCGCCATCCAACTGCAAAGCGATTACAACCCTGGCGCGGCTGCCGACATCGAAATCATCCTCGGCCCCGATTGGGCAGCCAGCAACCCCATGCCCTGAGCCACTGAAAATCGAAATCCCGCTCTGCAAAAAGAACGGGATTTTTTGATTCACCGTATAATCACAGCATGACTTTTTCCCGCGTAGCCATCAACCTGCCCGCCGTTTCTGGCGAATTCGATTACATCCTGCCACCAGGGATGACCGTTGGGCCGGGGCAGTTGGTCAGCGTGCCATTTGGAACACAGACCGTGCAAGGGGTGGTGTTCGATTTGATAGATTCTGCTTCAGTGCCAAATCCGAAGCCCATTCTGAACATTCTCGACCCACAGCCGGTGTTAACCGGGCCGCAGTTGGCTTTTGCGCGCCAACTGGCCCAAGCCACGCTGAACCCGCTCTCGGCAGTCATCAACCTGTTCCTGCCAACTGGCCTGAGTCAGCAGGCCGATACGCTCTACACCCTCAACCGTCCGCCGTCTGCGGTCAACAGTCAAACCGAAAAACGACTGCTCGACCTGTTCACGCAGCGCAACCCTCTGCGCGGGCGGCAAATAGACCGGCATTTCGGCCCCGTCGAATGGCGCAAAACTGCCGAATCGCTGGTCAAACGTGGGGTTTTAGAAAAACAAGCAGTTTTGCCGCCGCCCTCGGTGCGTCCCAAATACGTCCGCATGGCGCAACTGGCCGCGCCACCCGAACATGCCCAAGCCGAAATCCCTAACCTGGGCAAAACTGCCGAAACCATCCAAAGGCGCGGCGCGGCCTTGCGTTTCCTCATCCACGAGCCAGATGCGGTGGCTGTCACCTGGGTCTACGCAGAATCGGGCTGCAACCTGGCCGATTTGCAAGAATTGGAAGAACGCGGACTGATTCGCCTGTTCGAGAGCGAAATCTGGCGCGACCCGCTGGGCAAGTTGGCAAACCGAAAAATGGGAATCGGAAATCAAAACGTGGTTCTAACCAGCGAGCAGGAAATTGCTTTGCAAGAAATTCTGAACGCCTTTGAACCTCGAACCCCGAATCCCGCTTTTCTCCTGCATGGCATCACAGGCTCTGGCAAGACCGAACTCTACCTGCGCGCCGCCGCCGAGGCCATTCGGCGCGGGCGGGGCGTGATTGTCCTCGTCCCAGAGATTGCCCTCACCCCCCAAGCCGTGCGCCGATTCCTCAACCGCTTCCCCGGTCAAGTCGGGCTTGTCCACTCGCGCCTTTCGGAGGGCGAGCGTTATGACACCTGGCGGCGCGCCCGGGCGGGGCTGCTCAAACTGGTCATCGGGCCGCGTTCAGCCTTGTTCACACCCCTGCCAGATGTAGGGCTGATTGTGGTTGACGAATGCCATGACGGTTCTTACTACCAGTCTGAACCGCCGTTTTACTCCGCAGTCAGAGCGGCAGAGATATATGGCAAATTATGCGGCGCGGTGACGGTGCTGGGCAGCGCCACCCCTCCCGTAGAAACGAGATACCGCGCTTATGCCCTTCTCTCAGAGAGAGAGATGGCAAGGCCGAGGCAGGGCAGCATCTGCCTGCTGGAACTCAAAGAACGCGCATCCAACCTGGGAACAGCGAACAGTTTAGAGGGCGGCCTGCCTCCCATCTCCATGGTGGATATGCGCGAGGAACTTAAAAGCGGCAACCGGGGCATTTTCAGCCGCGAACTCTCCGAATCTATCGCCGAAGTGCTGGAGCGCGGCGAACAGGCCATTTTATACCTGAACCGGCGCGGCACGGCGACCTACATCTTCTGCCGCGATTGCGGTCATGTCTTAAAATGCCCTCACTGCGAAACGCCGCTGACCTGGCATGCCAACTTACATGATTTGCAGTGTCACCGTTGCAACTACTCACGAAAAATGCCCTCCACTTGCCCGGCTTGCGGCAGCAAGAACATCCGCGCTTACGGGCTGGGCAGTGAAAAGGTCGAGGCAGATGTGGCTGCCCTGTTCCCCACGGCGCGCGTCTTGCGTTGGGATTGGGAGACGACCCGCGAGAAAGACGCCCACGAAATCATCCTGACGCACTTTGCCAATCACCAGGCCGATATTCTGGTAGGGACTCAAATGCTTGCCAAAGGGCTCGATTTGCCGCTGGTAACGCTGGTGGGAATTGTGCTGGCCGACGTGGGTCTGAACCTGCCCGACCCCTTTGCCGGAGAGCGCGCCTTCCAACTCCTAACGCAGGTGGCTGGGCGGGCAGGCCGCTCAACGCGCGGCGGCAAAGTAATTTTGCAGACCTTTATGCCTGAAAACCCCATCATACAGGCGGCAGCAAGACACGATTACGCCGCGTTTTACCGCATGGAAATTGAAAATCGCCGCTTGCTGCGTTACCCACCCTTTTCGCAACTACTGCGGCTGGAATATCGTCACAGCGACCCGCAAAAAGCCGAGAGCGAGGCCCGCGCCCTGGCCCAGCGGCTAGAATCGCTCATCGAAACCGAAAAGCGTACCCAAACCGACCTCATCGGCCCTGCGCCGTGCTTTTTTACCAAAATCAACGATAACTTTCGCTGGCAGGTCATCTTACGCGGCCCCGACCCCCTTTCGTTGGCGCACAGACTGACAGGTTTAAGCGGCTGGCGGCTCGAAATCAACCCACAGGGGCTGTTGTAACTCACTTGCTCAACAACCACGCGCAAACCTGGCTCAAACCCTGCCCAGAGCGCATTAATGGCAAATGGGGCATCCAACACCCCTACCCACCGCTGCTCGCAATCGCCAACCGGTCGGGGCGCAAATACTTGCGCGCCATCTCCACCACATCCTCAGGCGTCACCGCGCGCGCCAGGGACTCGTAGCGGCGGTAATAGTCCAGCCCCAGTCCGTAGCGTTCGATATTAAGCAGCGCCGAAGCCACCCCGCCATTCGATTCGAGCGAGAGCGGCAGCCGCCCCACAAAATTATCCTGGCTGTCGGCCAGTTCCTCGCCCGAAACACCCTCTTCCACGAAGCGCCGCAACTCAGCCCGCGCCAGGTCAATTGCCTTTTCCACATTCGCCGGGTTAACCCCCGCGCTCACTTCCCACGTCCCCGGCCCAATGCCGGCGCTCAAACTGGAATAAGCATAATAGGCCAGCCCCGATTGCTCGCGCACCACGTTCCCAATGCGCCCCATCATCCCAAATTGCCCCAAAATCGAATTTCCCAGTGAGGCGGGCAGGTAATCGGGCGCAGTGCGGCTCGGCCCGGCAGCGCCTATCAGGATATCGGTCTGCGCCTTGCCAGGTAAGGGGATGTGTTTTCTTTGGATGCCCGTCAAGGGGCGGATTTCAGGCAAAACGGGCAGTTCCGGCTGCCGGGGGTTTTCCCAATCTCCCAGCCATTGTTCAGCCAGGCTGGTCACTGCTTCTGTTTCGACAGCACCCACCACGCTCAAAGTCAGTCCCCTCGGCCCAAAGTGCTTTCTGTGAAAATCTACAATGTCGCGGCGAGTAATGGCGCGCACCGTCTCTGGGTAGCCATCATCGGGGCGGCGATAAGGATGCCCGGCATAGACCATCTCATCGAAGGCCAGCGAGGCCTGGTCAGCGGTATCCTGAGCGCGGATGGCGAGACCGGTCAATAGTTGAGCGCGCAGTTTTTCAAGCTCTTTTTTCGGGAAGGCCGGGCGGCGCAGGGCATCCGATAAAAGCTCAAAGAGCAGGGGCAAATCTTCGGTCAGACAGCGCCCGCTGAAACCGACCGTAATCGTCCCGGCGGAGAATCCCAGGCTCGCGCCAACCGATTCCAGGCTGTCATACATCTGCTCGAAAGTGCGATTCTCTGTCCCACGCATCAACGCCGAAGTGACAAAATCTGACAAGCCGAGTTTTTCGTCGCTATCAAAAATACTCCCGGCATTGAAATACCCGCTCACCACCGCCGACGGGCTGTTAAAGTTCGAGCGCGAGAGGACGACGATGCCGTTCGGCAGCACCGCGCGCGAAATATCGTCTGGGCCGGGCAGGGAATGGAAATTTGTCATTCGTCTCCTCCGCCAGATGCAGGGAGGTAGGTTCCCACCACCCGGTTTTTCGCGCGGAACCAGGTCTGGGCGGCGCGCTGCACATCCACCGGAGTCACATCTGCCAATTTCTCCAAGTAAGAAGTAAACCAGTCATAGTTGGCGAACATTTCGGCATAACCGAGCCAGAAGGCCTGGTTGGTGATGTTTTCCGCGCCGTAGGCAAACATGGCACGGGCCTGCTTGATGGCGCGCGCTACATCGGCAGCAGATGGCGGCTTGTCTTGAATGCGCGCAATCTCGACATCCAGCGCAGCCAGGGCATGTTCGATATGGTTTTCAGGATGCGCGGTGATGGTGAAAGTGTAAAGAAAAGGGTCAATGGTGGCCGCTGAGCCGCCCTGCGCACTGACTGCCAATTCAGTATCAATCAGGGCGCGATACAACCGCGAAGTCTTGTTCGATATGCCGCCGCCCCCGAACATATTCAGGTTGCTGGGGCCGGCCAGCAGGCTGTCTAGGACAGCCAGCGCGTAAAAATCGGGGTGCGAGGCGGCTGGGGCGTGGTAACTGACTTGCAGGTAAACCGTTTCGCCAGGGCCTTCCACGCTCAAGCGAATTTCCCCGCCTGGTTCGGGTTCGGGGCGCGCCAGGCGCGGCGGCGCGGGCGCGGGTGGAACGCCCGCGAACAATTCTTCGATGCGCTTGAGCATTTCGCCCGTCTCAAAATCGCCCGCAATTGCCAGCACGGCATTATTGGGAGCATAGAAAGTCTTATAGTGCAGGTACAGGTCATCACGCGTCATGGCAAGCAGGTCAGCAGCATCGCCAATCACCTCGTGATGGTACGGGTGAACGCGAAAAGCCGCCGACTGGATGGCCTCGCCCAGCCGGAAGAGCGGTTCGTTCTCATTGCCCTCCCGCTCTGCCAGGATGACCGTCCGCTCCGATTCGACTTCCGCCGAGTCAAAGCGGCTATTCACCATCCGGTCGGCCTCCAGGCGCAGAGCCAGGTCTATTTTGGCGGCGGGCATCGTTTCGTAGTAGGTCGTCCAATCGAGAAAGGTGAAAGCGTTCCAGACGCCTCCCTGGCGGGCAATGGCTTTATCTAATACATTGGAAGGAAACTGCGACGTTCCCTTAAACTGCATGTGTTCTACCCAATGAGAGATTCCGGTCTTACCGGTTGGCTCATCCTTCGAGCCAACGCGATACCAAACCCAATGGCTGATTAATGGGGCAGTGTGGATTTCTTTCAGGAGGACAGTGAGTCCGTTGGCGAAAGTGGTTTGGGTCAGGGTCATGGCGTGATGAAGAACGTGTTACAGGCCGGTTGCATTATGCCGCATGGCAGGTCTTCGGGAGTTTTAATTTTTGGTTGCAGCAAGTCATTCAGCGGGCGCACAACATCCTGCAAGCCAATAAAAGGCTGGTGCAGTTCGGTGTTTTTGAGAGGGATGTCCACCGGGACATTGAGCTTAATCGGAACAGTCGTTTGCACCGGGACAGTTAAATCGAGTTGAATGGGCAATTGCGTTCCGGCGGGCAGGGTCACTGTTGTCGGCACGCTCAACACGCCCACAACGGCGTTACGGATGACGGTGTTCTCGGTAAGGGTGACAGTAATTTGCTGGCTGATAGGCAGGTCAAACTGAATTGGGATATTATCCTCAACTGTGATATTGGTGCGAATATGGGCGGCATCCATCAAAACGAAGTTGTTGTACAACCCACCTAGCAGATGGTCGCCAACCAGGGTCTTGAGAGCAAACAACTCACGCGCCAGGATGATTAATACCACAATCAGGATGATGTTGACGACAAACGACATAATCCCAGCCACGTTGAAAAAGGCAGGGGCCAGTTTGTCGCGCCGGAGCGTGAAGCGGCTGGGGCCAGCAGGCGGCTTTTGAGCGGTCTTCTGCGGATGCGCTGTCTGATACGGAGGCGCGCCTGCCGTTCCAGAGGACAGGGGTTGCCCGGCGGCCTGCAAGCTGGCAGGCCGCCGGGCAACTGAATGCGATGTGCTGGCCGGGGGAGTATATACCGCCTGATGTGGTTTTTGGTCAGAACCGGCTATCGGAGGAGTAGAAGTCGGTTGGGCTGGTTTGTGCGCCGCGGGAGGGGGCGCTTTGAGCGTGGGTTTTCCCATATTTGGAAACAACACGCCTTTGATGATGTCAAAATAGTTCAGTTTGAATTGCGGCTCATTTTTCTTATTGGGTGACATGCGGCCTCCTGATGATATGCTATTACTATAGCATAGATACGGAAAAACGAAACAGGGCTTTGTTAAATTAGATTTTTTCACCAAAGCCCTGGCTATACAAATTTGTAAGCCCGGCATACAACCGCCCAAATGGGGGATGTTGGTCGCTACCATCAAATCCGTTTCCAGGTCATAATAGTTTATGTAATTTCACCTGCCCCAATGATTCCTGGAGGAAAAAATGAAAAAACTAATTCTTGTAATGCTTGCGCTTATGCTCTTATTGGCTGCCTGCGGACAAACAGACCCCGGCGGCGTTGGAACGGGCGACGTTGGACAAGTAAAAGAGAAAACATCGTCCACCGACAAAATGGAAATGGTGCTTATCTCTGGCGCTACGTTCCAAATGGGCGGCCTGAGCGATGCAGCCCTGCCCAACGAAAAACCCAGCCACAAGGTTACACTCAAAAGTTTTTGGCTCGATAAAACCGAAGTCACCAACGCCCAATATGCGTTATGCGTGGTGGCCGGCGCCTGCGATATTCCCAAAGAGTTAAAATCAACCACCCGCTCCGATTATTATAAAAACGCCGCGTATGCTGATTACCCGGTTATTCAAGTTACCTGGAACCAGGCTAAAACTTACTGTGAGTGGGCGGGCCGCCGACTGCCTACCGAGGCCGAGTGGGAATATGCCGCGCGCGGTACCGATTTCCGCGAATATCCCTGGGGTGATGATAAACCCGGCGAGGAAACTGCCAACTTCGATTATAAAAATAAGGACACCGTCAAAGTAGGCAGTTATCCCAACGGCGCCAGCCCCTTTGGCATCCTGGATATGGCCGGGAATGTGTGGGAATGGGTGGCAGATTTCTACAGCCCCACTTACTACGAGAAATCGCCCGCTGAAAACCCCACCGGCCCCGATAAACCGGGCGTTAACGGCTTACAAATGGTACTGCGCGGCGGCTCCTGGGCCGATGGCTGGAAAGAACTGCGCGTTTCGAATCGCGGCTTTGCCCTTGCCCAGAATCTTGAAGCCGATAAACTCGCTGAATCTTATGCTGGCGTTGCCAATGAGCGCACCGGATTTCGCTGCGCTGCGGATGAATAACCCTTTTCTCGAACCTATGCCCAGCTTGTTTGCCCGGCAGCGCAACTGCCGGGCAATTTTTTATAGACACAATTCCCCCCTCCCGATAGCCGATAGGGTATTCTCAAACAAAAACCACGCCTTTCTTAAAGTCACTCAATTTCCCTCGCCCCAGCCCCTCTCCCTGTGGGAGAGGGGCATGAGTGTGTTTGACGACTTTAAGAAACCCCTGAAACAAGAACTGTTACCTCTTGACAAAGATTTTGGCATGGCCCCCGGTTTGTGGGAGCGACTGGCCCTGGCGGCGGGCCGATTCTTCATCGCCACCGGGGAAAAACTGGTGCGCCTGGCCGCGCCTGAAGAAGAAAACCGCTTTGTATTCCATCACTGATAGAGCATTTTGAAGATTGCGCAAAATATCCCCGATTGCCACGTCCCGCGTCGTGACTGTTTTATTCGTAAATAAAATTGGAGTATCTATGAGACCGACTCAATACAACGATGACATGTCACAAACTTTGTCGTCAGATGGCAGCCGCCTTGTTTTAGCACAGGCTGGCGCATTGTTGGTTACGATTGGCAGTATTCTAATGAAACTGTATCCTTTTCGTGAGCATGTTGACCCCCACACAGGCGAAATGCTGGTTAAAATAGGACGAAAATTGACCGGCAAATAGGCGCCAATATTCGCCGGGGAGGCTCGCATGAACTTACTCGACAAAGCAAATATCAGTTGGGATTTCGGAACCGCGTACGAACTTTTTATTAGTTTGCATGTTCTGCATGAACCTGAATACTATGGCATTCGCGCCTCGTGGGCAGCCGGCATCCGCTCTCGAATTCCGGTTGCCGAGCGCAAACTGCTTGAGGAAATTATCCCCTTTTCAGGGTGGCCGATTTCCTGGGCGCGCCAACTCCCAGCCCCAAAAGATGCCATCAGCGCGTTGTGGACGATGCGTCAGATTCCAGCCGTTGAGCGCATGATTAAGGTCTTTGAACTGGATTGCGCTGAAAAAACCGCCTGGGCGCAAACCATTCTGAACATTGCATCTCGCCGTGCATGGGACGAATCAGATTTAGCTTTTTTCGAGAAGAATCGCAAACACAAGAGCAAAAAAGATTTCAATCTGGCAGGCTTTAAGCGATATCTCGACTGGTGGGCGCGCCCCGACGAATTGGGGGATGGCTTCCTGGCGGCATTGCAAGCCTACCACACCGCTTTTTTTGATGACGAAGAAAAACGCATTGGCCCAGTGATGAAAGCGGGGCTGGAGCGCGCCCAGGAACTGGCAAAAACCCTCAGCGTGAGCGATTTAATAACCGAGCTCTCGCAAGGCGTCCGGCTCGAAGAAGATGACCTTAACCCACAGGAAATCATCATCGCACCCTCCTACTGGCCTACGCCGCTGGTGGTATTAGAGAGACTCAACCAAACACAATTATTATTTCTGTTCGGCGCGCGCCCGGCAGATATGTCAGCCATCCCTGGCGAACTCGTGCCAGATGGTTTGTTGCGCACTCTCAAAGCATTGGCCGACCCAACCCGGCTCAAAATTCTGAACTACCTCTCAAGCGAAGGCCTGACCCCCTCGGAACTTTCGCGCCGCCTGAACCTGCGCGCCCCGACTGTGACTCATCACCTGGCCGAATTGCGGCTCTCTGGCCTGGTACACCTGACCATTCGCGGACAGGAAAAAGTATATCGCACCCGCCGCGAAGCACTGCAAGGCGCTTTTACCGCGCTAGAACACTTTTTACAGAGCAAATAAATCCCCCGTAGTCGTCAAATAGCCTTCATAATACCGCTCGCGGCGATACCTTGACTGGCATCCCGCGAAATTTCGCGGAATGGACAGACAGCGCCAAGGGCAAAGTTTTTTCTCTCATAGGCCTATTTGCCCGCTTCAACGGCTATAATTACCTGTTTGGCGCGCAAGTAGATGACGCTGATAATTGGAATTATCGGCGCACGAGATGCCGTGTTCGGCAGCGCCAGCCGAGACAATTCACTCGTTGCGAAAACAGAATGCAAACATGACGTTACGCAGAACCCCACTCTTATGATTCATACTGCAATCGACCGCCGCAAGGCCATCATATTCCTGGTAATTGCCGCTGTGCTTTGGAGCACCAGCGGTATTTTGGTAAAAGTGCTGCCCTGGAGTCCGATTGGAGTTTTGGCAGGACGGAGTATTTTTTCGAGCCTGGTCTTTCTCCTTTTCCTGCGCCGTTTTCCGTTTCGGCCTACCCGTTGGCAATTGTTCGCGGCGGGCAGTTACATTCTGACGCAGTTTTTCTATATTTCATCCATTCGCCTGACGACTGCCGCCAATGCGATTTTCCTGCAATATACAGCCCCAATTTATATTATCTTCCTGGCTTATTGGCTGCTGCGCGAGAAACCATCCCGCGCCGATTGGGTCTCGATGATGATTATTTTTACAGGGTTTGGCCTGTTTTTCGGAGACAAAATCAGCCTGGATGGTTTTTACGGCAACCTGATGGCGGTCTTGAGCGGAATTTCGCTGGCAATGATGACGGTTGCCATGCGCGCCCAAAAAGACGGTTCGCCGGCAGAGAGTTTTTTGCTGGCAAATGTGGTTACGGCGATTGTGGGCTTTTATTTCGTCTGGCAAGAACCCTGGACAGCGGTCAACTGGGCCGGGATTGCCTATTTGGGAATTTTTCAAATCGGGCTATCGTTTTTGCTGTACGCGATTGCCATTAAGGTCATTCCTGCGCTCGAATCTACGCTAATCGGCACGCTGGAGCCGATTTTGAACCCGGTTTGGGTTTTTATTTTTATTGGCGAAGTGCCTGGCCCATTGGCAACCATCGGAGCGGCGATTGTGCTTGCCGGGGTACTTGTTAGCGCCCTCACCAGTGCAAGTGGAAAAACCGAACAGAGCAATTAAGGCCTTCTGGCGCGCAATATTCCCAGAGTGGCAACCCGCCCAGACGGAATGCCTGCTCTAATCCGCAGTGCCCAAGCCATTGAGTTTTCTACGCTCGCGGGGCATCAGTCAGTGAATAAATTTCTCCCGACTCAAAACATCCCATCGGTTTGACGCGCTAACGACAAATTCATAAAGATTAGCCCGCCAGATTCTTTTTTGCCAATCAATGTATAATGCAGCGAATTAAAAGGGTTTACCCTGGAGGCTCTGTATGGAAATCTTTTTTGCTCTTCTCGCCAT
>CAYLZI010000005.1:0-38408 GCA_964388215.1 uncultured Anaerolinea sp. | reverse complement strand
GCCATGCGTGACCAGGATTTCTGATTCAGGGTCGTACTCCAGCCCGTTATCGCGGTCCAGTTTCAGCGCGGCGGCCTGGCGCAGTTCGGGGGTGCCGGTGCTGGGGCCGTAGTGGGTTAAACCGGCTTGCAGGGCGCTCATCGCCACCTCCACAATGGGCTGGGGCGTGGGAAAATCGGGGTCGCCGACGTGCAAGGGGATGACCTGCTTCCCGGCGGCGCGGGCAGCCACGATGCGGTCATTGAGGGCAACGGTGGCCGATTGGCGAATCAGGCCAAATTGTTGGTTCAGGTTCAAGTCAGTTTCTCCGGGAATAAATTCGGGCAATTATACTCAGTCCGGGCTATGCGGCCACACCCAATCCTGGCACCCACAAGAAGCGCGCAGCTTGCGCCAAGAAACGCCAATCATTGCCAATTCATAAGATTACAAAGTCGCAAAGCACCTACAAGTTTTTTTATTGTCGAACTTGATATAATAATTTAATAGGTACTAAAAGCAAAAAGCGTCGGTCTATTTGGCATAATCGTAATAAAATACAGGTTGCAGCCGCGCTGCAAGGATGCTGTTATCTATACCAACTCTCTCGTCCATTAAAATTCTAAATGGAGATTAATACTGCTATGTTTAACGATGAAAATCTTGGCACGATTTTATATGTAGAAGATGACCCAAATAATCGCACCTTGATTCGCAGGATACTGGGGGCTGAAGGATACACAGTGCATGAAGCGGCCAACGCGAGCATCGCTCTGGAAACACTCAAAACCCTCAAACCAAATTTGATTTTGATGGATATCAACATGCCTGAAGTGGACGGCTACACGTTGACAGCGCAAATTCGCGCCCTGCCAAATATGGGTACGGTGCCTATCGTCGCTTTAACAGCAAACGTAATGAAAGGCGACCGAGAACGGTCACTGCAAGCCGGGTGTGACGGATATATCCAAAAACCCATAGACATTGACACAATTGCATTCCAAATACAACGATTCATGAAGAGATAAAACCAATGAGCCTAGTTAATACTCTCTCGACAAACCCCAACAATGAATCAGGCCGCAAGCCAGGAATTCCGAAAGACACAACCGTTCTGGTTGTAGAAGACAACGTTTCAAACTTCGTTCTGATTGCGCGCTTACTTGGCTTTATGGGCATCCACTGCGAGTGGAAGACTTCTGGCTACGAGGTGGTCGAATATGCCGACACCTTGCCTCGCCTCGATTTGATTTTGATGGACATCCGTTTGCCTTACGAAGATGGCTACGGCGCAATGAAGAAAATTCGCCTATCAGACAGGCTAAAAACCGTCCCTATTATCGCCGTAACCGCAGAGGCCAGCCAGGAGCAAATGAATAAGGCCCGAGCGGCAGGGTTCAACGGGTTCCTGGGAAAACCGCTCGACCCAGACCGCTTTCCCGAGCAGATACGCAGGATTTTACACGGAGAGCCTGTCTGGGAAATCCCTTACGAAGAGTAGAAAACAAATAGAGCGAGGGAACCTCAGCAAAAGGGAAACTCTCGCTTTTTGTTTATTATCTTAATGAGAAAACGTTATGAGTGAGAAGACACCGCCACAGGCCGCCCTGCAACAGTTGCTTCGAGTACACCAGGCAAATTATGCTGTATTCCAGGCAAAAACTGAAAAGGAAATCAACCAGGCAATTCTGAAGGTTTTCCAAACTTGTCAGTATGCCAATTTGTATTATGTGGTTAACGAAGCCGGCCTGGAATGCGCGCTCACCCATAACCCAGCAACAAAAAAGGCGGTGTCAGGTGTTCCGTCCCAAATTGAGATGACCCCGGCAGAAGTGGTGCAATTCTTTGCGCGCGAGGCAAACATTGCGGCCATAGCCGATGCAACTTTACCAGAAGTCATTCAATCTTTCTTAAAGAGTTCGGGCTGGGAACAGGTAGCCATCATTCCAGTTATGCAAGATGTGGTTGTGCTGGGGGTTTTGTTAACACTGGCACAAGCGGGAGAAACGCTGGAAAAAGAATTGGTTATCCCATTAATTCATCTGACTGAAACAATCCCAACCGCTCTGGACAACGTAAAAGCGGCGCGCGCAACGAAACAGCGTCTGCGCGAGTTGGAGAGTATTACAGAAACGAGCCAACTCATCTCGTCTTCTAACAATCTTGAACAGCTTTATGAACTTCTGCACAAGCAAATCAGCGTTACGATTGGGACAGATATCAATTTTGCAATTGCACTCTACGAACCCAAGAATGAGACCATTGAACTGCCCTACGTTGTGGAAGGCGGCGCAAAAATAAATATTGACCCCTTCCCTCTCGGCGAGGGGCTGATATCTATTTTGATTCGTACGCGGCAGCCACTGATGCTGGTGGAGGATACAGAACGCCGGGCGCGCGCGCTGGGGGCCAAAAGCAACGGAATAGCGCCCAAATCATGGCTGGGCTGTCCGCTGGTCATTAGCGGCGAGGCGATTGGCGCATTGGTGGCGCAAGACCTGGTGAGCGAACAGCGTTTCAACCAGGATGACCTGCGATTCATGATTGCGCTCTCGGTGCAGGTTGCCGGGGCGATTTATAACATCCGCCTGCTCGAGGATGCCCGCCGCAGGGCGCTGCAACTCGAAACGGTTGCTGAAATCTCGCGTGAGGTATCTAGTTCCCTGATTGTGGATAACCTGTTACGCCAGGCCGTGAACCTGGTGCGCGAACGATTTAGTTTTTACCATGCTTCCGTTTTTTTGATGGAAACTCAGGGAGAGTATGCTGTCGTGCGCGAGGCAACCGGGGAGGCCGGCGCGCAAATGAAACGGGCTGGTCACAAGTTGGGGGTTGGTTCCAAATCGCTTGTCGGACGCACCACGTTAGAGAAAGAGGCGCTGGTCGTCAACGATGTCTCGAAAGACCAGAATTATTACGCAAACCCACTGCTTCCAGATACGAAGGCAGAAGCCTGCTTGCCCTTAAGGGTGGGCGACCGGATACTGGGCGTGCTGGATGTGCAATCAACCCGAATATATGCTTTTAACAGTGAAAATATCAAAATTCTGCAGATTTTGGCCGACCAGTTAGCGGTAGCAGTGGTGAACTCTGAACTGTTCGCTGAAGCGCAGGAACGCTTATCGCAGCACCGCCTGCTTCACCATGTGACAACGGCAGCAGCCTCGTCAGCCACTATCGAGGAAGCTTTGAACAGCGCGGTTCAAGGTCTGCAAGTTACTTTAGGAGGCGACCAGATTTCCATCTTGCTCGCGAACAAAGAGCAGAAAACGCTCGAAGTGCGTTCTTCCATTGGGTATCCAAATGATGAGTCGGCCAGGCTTAAAATTCCCTTTGGAGTTGGCATCACGGGCTGGGTGGCGGCTCACAAACAAGCGCAGCGTGTCAACGATACTGGCAAAGATTCCCGCTACATTGCTGTCAACCAGAAAGTGCGTTCGGAACTCGCCATTCCGCTGATTTACCGCAACGAGGTTCTGGGCGTGTTAAACGTGGAAAGCCCGCGCATGAATGCCTACACCGAAAACGATGAGGAAATGCTCGGCACGCTGGCTGGCAGCCTGGCCGCCATCATTGCGCACTCGCGCCTGCTGGGGCAATTCAGGCAACAAGTGGAACGAGAACGCCTGCTTTATGAGATTACGAACAAAATCCGCCGCACAACCGACCCGCAAAAAATTCTGGCTGTCACAGCAGAGGAGTTAAGCAAAGCAATGAACACCCGACGCACCGATATTGTTGTGCAGGTTGGCGACCGCTCCGGGAATCTGGGCGAAAATGAATGAACCTTTCGAGACAAATAAATTATGAACGATACGAACGCACCCCAAATTGGTTTTTTTCTCCGCGTCATGAAAATGGCGGGCAAGTATTACCATATTTACGTTGTTTTCTTGGCGCGCCTGCTGAGCAGTTACCTGGGTGTTTTTATCGGAGAAGCAATCACGCGCAATAACAGCAGTTTTTCACCCGAACAATATAAAGCATCTTTATTAGCAACCCTGGCGCTCACCGCCATTGGAGATGTCATCATCCTGGCTGGAACGTTTTACTTTACCAAAGACATTAGCGCCCGGCTGGGGCAGTGGAAAGCCGGGAGAGCCATGAGCGAAGGCCAGCTTGAACTGAATGCCTGGCGGCAGAGCAATACAATCGCCTGGAATTACGGCGCAGCGGCAATTTTTGTTTCCATTTTCGTCATCGCCATCCCACTGCTTCTTTTCCAACATTACCGTTTAGGGGCAAACACCAACGAGTTGATTTATTCTGGGTTCGGGTCGGGCCTGTCGGCAATTATTACTGTTGGTCTATCCGTTCTCTTGATTGAATACCTGGCACGGCCAATTAGAAGCGTGCTGCTCCCTTCCAGTTTTGAACAGCAAGTAAGAGGGTCGATAGGGATGCGCTTCCGGGCGAAATTGCTCATCGCTACCTTGATGCTGATTGGTTTCAGCATCCTGGCGTTGGCGCCGTTGGGCTATTCCCGCACCTACCGCGTACTGTTCGAGGAAATTGGTTCTCTTGGGACATTGGAAGAGCTACGCTCGAGCTTTATTTTAGTCACCGCAATCATCCTGACTCTGGGAACAATTCTGGCATATGCGCTTTCAGAATCTGTGGCCCTGCCAATGAAGGAGTTAATTGAAGTTTTCAATCGCGTTGAAAAAGGCGATTTGCGACAACGCGCGCGCATTACCGCTACCGACGAGGTAGGAGAACTGGCAATTTATTTCAACCGAATGGTTTCACGCATTGAAGAGTTGCAGCATAACCTTGAAAAGCGGGTAGAGGACCAAACGGAAAAACTGCGCGCATCTAACGAAGTGGGCCGCATTGCCAGCACCATTCTCAACCCAGACGAGTTAATTTCGCAAGTTGTCAACTTAATTGCAAAAACCTTCGACTATTATTATGTGGCCGTTTTCCTGGTAGCCGAAAATGGAAGATGGGCCGAAATCGTAGACGCAACCGGCTCGGCGGGAGAAATTTTGAAGGCCCGGCGTCACCGCCTGCTTGTAGGGGGCAGCAGCATGGTGGGAAACTCAATCTCTAGCCGTGAAGCGCAGGTGGCTATGGACGTGGGCGAAGCGGCAGTGCGCTTTAACAACCCGCTCCTGCCAAATACCCGCTCCGAGTTGGCGTTGCCCTTGTTGGTTGGCGACCGGGTCATTGGCGCATTAGATGTACAATCCATCCGCGAAGCCGATTTCAAAACAGATGACATCGCTACGCTACAAAACCTGGCCAGCCAGGTAGCAACATCCATTGAAAACGCGCGTTTATTTCGTGAAATGGAATATGCGTTAAGTGAACTACGCCAAGCCAATCGCCAATATATCGGCTCAGCCTGGGAAGAAAAACTGCAGTCCAGCAAACTGGAATACTCGGTAAAATCGCCCATTATCTCAAGCACAGAGGAAACCAAAGATATTGCGGTCAACCTGAGCCTGCGCGACCAGCCAATTGGCTATATTCACATGCAAACAAACGAAGAATGGTCACAAGAAGACCAGGCCTGGGTCGAATCGCTGGCTACCCAGGTAGCAATCTCACTAGAAAACGCGCGGCTGGTTGAAGAAAGCAACCAATCGGCATTGCGCGAACGCCTTTCAGCCTCCATTATCCAAAAACTATGGTCAACCCCCTCCATAGACGGTATCCTGCAAACGGCGGCCCGAGAACTTGGCCGCGCGCTGGAAGCATCTGAAGCGACTATCGAACTCAAAGTGGAGGAATCATAACCTATGTCGGCTAATTTTTCCCCACGCCAGACACAGCCGGCGTTGATAACTTTTTGGAATTGGCTGACCGCGCCTTCTGCGCAAATTACAGCCCCGGCGCAACGCCGCCAATCTCAAGTAACTGCAAGTCTATCGCTTTCCATCTTATTTGTGATTTTAACGGGAGGAATATTTGCATCCATTGCCCAACAAGAAAACCGTTTTAGCGCGTTATGGGCGCAAATTTCTATTTTCTCCAGCATACTTGCCTATATTTTGAGTCGAACCCGCTATTTTTCGATGGGAGGATTCCTGCTTGTTGCCGGGTTCTGCTCAGTTCCTTATTTAAACATTATCTTTGCATTGATGGATGTTCGAACGGCGCTATTCTTTTTCATTCCACTTGGCCTCATTCTAGGAAGTACCCTGGTTTCTTCTTGGACGCTATTCCTGATATTAGGGTTGAACGCCGCCGCAATGATTTTTGTTTTACCGGCATACGGCTTTGCCTTTGACATACACAATAGCGCGAATTTAGGAATTATCAGCACGCTTGGTATCGTTTTAATCATCCTGCGCAATTTTCAACAAAAAAGTGAACAAGAACGTCTGGCAGAAATTCAAAAAGCCAATCAGGAATTGGTAGAAATCCGCGAAAACCTGGAAAAACGTGTCGAAGAACGCACCGAGGAACTCAACCGACGTTCCACGCAACTGGAAGCATCTACCCTTGTGGCACGCTCTGCGGCCATGGTACGCGACTTGAACGAACTTATGAATAGCGTGGTGACGCAAATTACCGAGCGCTTTGGCTATTACCATACCAGCATTTTTCTATCAGACGCTGCCGATAAGTATGTCATCTTGCAAGCCGCCTCATCGGAAGGGGGAACACAACTTCTCAAACAAGGATTAAAAATTGAGATTGGCAGGCAGGGGGTCGTTGGCTACGCTGCACACCAGAAACGGCCACGCATCGTTCAGGATGTCTCTACAGACAAATCGTATCTTTATCTCCCAGAACTTTCTGAGACGCGTTCTGAAGTTGCATTGCCTCTGGTCGTTCGTAATCGCGTAATTGGCGTTTTGGATATTCAATCAGAAGAAAACAACGCCTTCAAATTCGATGATATATACACCCTCCAAACCATGGCTGACCAGGTGGCCCTGGCAATTGACAACGCGACCCTGCTAGAAAACAGCCGCGCAACCTTGCAACAACTGGAGGCGCTCAACGCAACCAGCACCGCCAGCATCTGGAAAACCAGGCTGAAAGAAAATACCAGAAGTTTTACCTATACTCCCCTGGGCATCATCCCCGCTGCAAACAGCAGCGAAAAAGAGAAAGTTATCTCCGTTCCCTTAAAATTACGAGGCCAGCCAATTGGCGTAATTTCGCTCAAACGCAAAGCAAACGACCCCAACTGGGCAGAAGCAGAACGAGAAATGGCGGAACGGGTTGCCAGCCAGGTGTCCCTGGCCGTCGAAAACGCCCGGCTACTCGAAGAATCCCAACGCCGGGCAGCACGCGAACAAAAAGTAAGTGAATTTTCGAACCGGTTCAGCCGCTCTCTTGATGTAGATGCCCTGTTGCAAAATGCGGTTCGTGAACTGCGCAGCCTGCCCCAGGTTGAAGAAGTATCCGTATTCATCAATCCTGAAAAAGGAACCAGCAAGGCAAAATAATTGCCAACAGCGGATAACCAGATGCTCCAACAAATTTTTGAACTTCCTGCTGATAACCCCCAACTGTCTGCCGATAAACGCAGCCTGTACCAATTGCTTGCAGCCGCCATAACATCTATTACGGTTTTCCAGTTCCTGACAGGCATCGGTATCTTGGTAATTGCAGTGCTTGCCCTGGCGGGCTATTTCGATATTCCTGAAAACATCTCGTTATTATTCGTTGTCGCCAGCATCAACATCCTGGTTAGTCTGCTGCACCTCCCCATGTTTCCTTTGCTGCGGAGCGGAAGGTTAGAGCTGATTGCCCTCCTGTTCATGTTTTTGAATGGAACCTTTTCCGCAGCGCAAATCTTGCTGTGGCAAGATATCTTATGGTTCCCATTCGCGCTGGTTTTTTCTGCGGTTATCGTACTCTCCATTACGCGTGGGCTGCCTGCGGGTTACAAAATTGTGATAGCTGCTTATGGCGCAGCCTTATTGTTCGCCGTCATCATTGTAAACTCACAAGTAACATACCCACGCCTGAGCCTGGCGAACCTGAATAATTATGCCGCCTTCGCAATCTACCTGCTGTTCACCGCAGCAATGGCGGCTATCGGCGTGGTAAACGGCCTTATCAAATTCCAAACTCTGTCACGCAAGCTGGTTTCCGTTTTCACCATTGTGGCAGTTACCACTATTTTCGTTTTTATCATCATTGGCTCAATCATCAACTACATTGACAGCCGCAATCGCGCCTTTGAACAGCTCGAAACCATCTCTAACCTGAAAGCAGCCCAAATAACCCTGGTTTTAGGAAGCCTGGAAAAGCAAGCCGCCCAACCTTTAAACGACATCACAATTTCACAAATCATGGAAACCACCATGTCGAGCGACGCCAAAAGCCCGGTCGAAAGCATCAACATCCGGTTGGTACGCTCTTACCTGACCAGGCTGCAACAACAAACCATCATTGATGAGTACCTGCTAACAGACGCCAACGGGGTCGTTATCATCTCTACCAATGTCAGCAACGAAAGCCTCGACTTATCGGGTTTCACATTCGTTGAAAAAGCGAGGGCGCAAAAGTCATTTGCAATTGAGGAAAACTTCCCAGGCGCCAGCCAGAAAATTTCTCTACTGGTTCTCCACCCAATACTTTTACAAGAACAGTTTGCCGGCGTGCTGGTACTGCGCACCAACTTCAACGCTATCAACGAAGTTACCACCATTATCCCAGGGACAAGCCCGACGCTCGAAACCTACCTGGTCAGCCAGGTGGGAGGTTTTGTAATCCCAGCCACGTCAACCCGCCAGGAAACCGATGAAATAAACACCTACCCGGCGCAGCAAGCCTTCTCGAATAACATCCTACGAGGCAGCAATACATACACAAACTACAGCGGAAAGAATGTCTTTGGCCATTATGCCTGGGTTCCTGAGGTTGAATCGCTCCTGATTTCAGAAATTGACCAGCAGGAAGTCATCTCCGGAATCGCAAACTCGCTTCCGGTTTACGTTTCCATTGGGTTGGTCATGGTTTTACTGGTGCTCACCATCGTCATTCTCACATCGCAATCCATCACCATCCCCATTCAGGAATTTTCCGAAAAAGCCGCCGCGCTAGCGGGCGGCGAATTATCAATACGCATCGCATCTGAACGGCAAGATGAACTCGGCGCGCTTGCAGCCAGTTTTAATACGATGGCAGGCGAATTAGAAACCACTGTGCGCACTCTTGAAACAAAAGTAGAAGAACGCACCAAAGATCTTCAAAAACAGGCCAACTATTTGCGCATCGCCGCTGAAGTCGCGCGAGACGCAACGATATCGCAAGACCCCGATGAACTCCTCAACCGCGCTGCGCAGTTGATACTGGATAGATTCAACTTCTATCACACAGGAATCTTCCTCGTTGATGCCGACAGGGAATACGCCATCCTGCGCGCCTCCCCCACTGAGGCTGGCCGAAAAATGCTGGAACGGGGACACCGGTTGAGGCTGGGGCAGGTCGGCCTGGTCGGTTATGCCGCTGCAACCGGCGCGCCGCGCATTGCTCTCAACACCGGAGAAGACATCGCATACTTCAATAACCCGCTTCTGCCCAATACACGTTCCGAAGTTGCCATTCCTCTCAAGCTCGATAACAAGGTGCTTGGCGTGTTAGACGTGCAAAGCACTCAGCCTGAAGCCTTCACCCAAGATGATGTCGCCACCCTTCAGGTCATGGCCGACCAACTCGCGCTTGCCATCCAACGTGTTGAATTGGTCAGCACCATGCAAAGAAACCTCGAAGAGCTAGAAACCACTTACCGGGCCTTCACCAGCGAGAGTTGGGAAAAATTCAGCCAGGAGCAAGACTTCAAACCCGGCTATTTGTTCGATGGTTGGAAAATCACACCGCTCGAATCTTTCCCGGCCAACTTACAAAATGCCTTGTCAAAAGGACGCACGGTTATCATCCCGCCAAAACAGGAAAGCGACGGAGCAACAGCAGTTACTCCCCTGAAGTTGCGCGAACAGGTAATCGGCGGTATTGCGCTCCGCTTCCAAACCCCTGTAATTGACCCAGACACCATCGGCCTCATCGAGGAAACCGCAAGCCGCCTTGCCGTTGCCCTGGAAAACGCTCGCCTATACGAAGAAACTCAACACCTCGTCCAGCGTGAGCGCGCCGTGAGTGAAATCTCCAGCCGCATTACCACGTCTTTCAACATCGAAAACATCCTTCGCACCGCCGTCATAGAAATCGGCAAGAGAATGCCAGACGCGGAAGTTATCGTTCAACTTGAATCAACCAAGGACTGAACAATGTCCCTGCCACAAAATAAAACCCCAGCCAAAGAAACCACTACAAGCCTGAAAAAAGCCAATGTGCAGGTTATCAGCCTTATGGCAATGCTCGGCGGCTGGGCATTGCTGATTGCATACATCGTCGGCTATTACATCTCGGGTGATGGGCGCTTTAGCAGCCTGATTGTGCTTGAAATTGGATATGGCATCGCCTTGACAATTTCCTGGCTTCTTCAAAGGCGAGGTCACAGCAACCTTTCATCCTGGCTTATTATTATTTCAACGCTCGCAACAGGCGTATTATTTAATTTTAGCGTTCAGGGGCTAGGATTAACGCTTGGCATTCTGCTGGCAATTATATTTTCGATTATTGCGTGGCAGACCCTTTCCAGGCGCAATGCTATCCTGGCCGTCATTTTGAACATTTTCACCGGCATCCTAATTTCTTGGACCGACCTCTCTTTCGCGCAAGGAGACAGGCTGGTCAGCGACTTCTTCCTGGCTGCTCTCCTGATTATCGTCGGCGGAATTGCCGCCTTTATACTCATCATCAATGGCCTGCGCGGCATGGAATTTGCCAGCATCGGTTCCCAACTCAGGACATCCTTCCTAATTGTAGCCCTACTGCCCGTATTTATCATCATAATTGCCCAGACTGCCACCCTCATAAATATTTTAACCGAACGGGCGCGCGACAGTCTTCTGGAAAATGCCAATATCGTCTCAAGCAAAGTGAACTCACAAATATTCACTATCACAAGTTACGTTGAGGAAGATGCCGGAAATTCCATCATCATCAACTCTTTGCGTTCCCCAAGCGGAAACCCGGCCCTGCTTTCCCGGCTTGCATCCCGATACCCAGCTGTCCTCTCTTATGGCCTGCTGGGTAAAGACGGCTCACTCATTCTTGACCATCGCGGAAACATAGGCGGCAACGAAAGCGAAAATTTATACTTCAAAAATGCAGCAAACGTCCGCATCACCTATATATCAGATGTGATTTTGGATGAGGACACCCGACGAGGAGTATTTTTTATAAGCAAACCCGTTCTGGATGAAAAAGGCAGCCTGCTCGGCGTTATCCGCATAAAAATTTCTGCTGGCTTGCTACAAAATATTGCGGAAGAAACAGCAAGTCAATTTGGCAACGATATGACAGTGGCTATTATTGACGACGCCAGCATCTTGCTTGCCCACAGCGCAAACCCAGAGTTGCTTTCAAAAACGCTTTCCACGCCCAGCAGGAATTCCTTAAATGCGCTGCAACAATCTGGACGGCTGCCGCTTGCGGGCGAAATCAGCGCCCGTCTGGATGACCTTAGCCGCAGCCTGAAAGAAGTGGACGAGAACGCAATTTTCACCAGTTCCATGCATCCCACAGAAGCGGGGCAGGATTACATTGCCCTTGCGTCACTCAGCTATAAACCCTGGAAAGCCCTGGTCGCGCAGCCGGCAGCCGAGTTCCTCGCGCCGGCCATCAATCAAATCATCTCTATCTCGTTAATTATTCTCGTATTGCTGGCTGCCATATACTTTGGCGCAACCCTGACCACTTCACTGTTGGTCACGCCAGTTGACCAGCTGACCTCTGCCGCGCAGGAACTGGGCAGCGGAAAACTGGACAAACCCATTGACCTGCCTCGCAAAGATGAACTCGGCACGCTGGCATCTGTGCTAGATAACACCCGCCGGCAAATATATGAATTGTTGCAAACCCTGGAACTGCGGGTAGAAGAACGTACGACAGAACTTACGCGCGCAAATGAAAAGAACGAGCGCCGCGCCAGGCAGTTAGAAACGATTGCCCAGGTTGCCCGCGCCGTTACCAGCCTGCGTGACTTGAACCAGCTCCTACCCGAGATTACTCAGCAAATTAGCGACTCGTTTGGGTATTACCATGCCGGCATCTTCCTGGTGGACGAAAATCGAGACTACGCAGTCTTACGCGCCGCCAACAGCAAGGGTGGACAGGCCATGCTGGCGCGCGGCCACCGCCTTAAGGTAGGACGTCAGGGTATCGTAGGAAATGTAACCAACACAGGCCGGTATCGGGCTGCATTCGACGTAGGCGATGACGCGGTCTTCTTCAACAACCCCGACCTGCCTGAAACCCGCTCCGAAATAGCCTTGCCTCTCTTAATTGGCGAAAACATCATTGGCGCGCTGGATGTGCAAAGCACTGAGCCAAACGCCTTTAGCGAAGACGATATTAAAACTTTAAGCCTGCTAAGCGACCAAATCAGTGTCGCCATTGAAAATGCGCGCTTATTCGATGAAACCAGGCAGGCTCTGGCGCAAATTAAGGAACTTTATAGCGAATCTAGCGATTCAGGCTGGCAGTCGTTAACGAAAGAAAGCAGCACAAGCGGTTATCGTTATGCCAGAGGCAGCGTCGAACCCTTGCGCAAAAAGTCTGAAGTTACCATCCCCCTCACCGGAGAGACGCTCGAAATCCCAATCCTGTTGCGCGGGGAAAAACTTGGAGACTTGAAAATCCGCCGCCCTGGAAGACAATCTGCGTGGAGCGAAAAAGAATCCCGCATGTATCAGGCCATTGCAGAGCGCATGTCTTTCGCGCTAGAAAACGCGCGTCTGTTTTCAGATGCCCGCCGGCGGGCCAACCTTGAGCGGGTCACTGCCGAAGCGGCGACCAAAATCAGCTCTTCAGTGCGGTTCGAAACCATTTTACGCACAGCTGCCGAAGAAATCAGCCATCTGATGGATGGCGCGGATGTTCTGGTACAGATTCAGCCTGGTACGATTGACAAGATGGAAAACAAATAACTATGAGTTTGTTCTTATGAAACCACTCTTCAGGATTGCTCTCGTAAAATTCTTCGCCGTTTTATGGATTCTTGTCTTGCTCCCTGCCTGCGCCACAAACCCAGCGCAAGATATCCGCAAGGGCAAGCCCCTGGTCGTTGAATTTACTGCATGGTGGGGTGATTACACCATCATCATCGCTCAGGAAATGGGATTATTCGAAAAATACGGGGTCAATGTCCAGCCGATATACTATGAAACATTCTCGCGCGCCCTGCCCGATTTGGCCGCCGGGCAAATTGACGGCGGCTTGTTCGCAATTGGAGATGCCATTAACGTAGCAAGACATGCGGATTTAAGAGTTGTGGCCGTTTATGATAACGGAAGTTTCAATACAGTGGTTTCTGTCCCCGAAATCAACCAAATCAAAGATTTAGCCGGAAAACGCATTGGCGTACAAATTGGCACAAGCTACGAGCTACTCATCAGTGAAATGTTGGCATCGGCCAATCTCAAAATATCAGATGTAACGCTAGTCAACGTTGACCCTGAAGCGGTTCCATCCAGCCTGGGAAGAACCATTGATGCCGGTTTTATTTACGAACCATACACAACGGAAGCAATCGCAAGGGGCAATAACCTGCTTTTGAAAAGCACAGAGTATATTGGCCTGTACCCCGATGTGATTGTTTTTCGCGGCGCAATTGTAGACGAGCGAGGCGAAGACATTCGCGCATTCCTAAAGGCATGGTTCGAGGCGGTTGAATTTCGCCAAAAAAACCCGGAACAAGCCCAGCAAATCATCGCCGACTATTTCGGGTTACCCATTAACAACATCATCCCTGACGAGGCCTTGAAAATCTTGACCCTGCAAGAAAACTATGAAATCTTCGAAACTGGGACGGGCACAAAACGCTCTATTTACCAAACAGCCCGCTTAAACGCTGATTTCCTTGTCCGAATGGGAGTGCTTTCTAACCAGCCTAAGCTGGAAACCCTTCTTACCCCGGCCTACCTGCCCTAGCCAGACCGTGTAAAAGCGAGTAATGTTTATGACGACAGGCAACCCACAAAAACGTCCAATCGAACGCCAACAAGCCTCCTGGCAGGAAAGAAATACCTTCAACGTTGGGGTAGGGACCGGCATTCTATTCAGTTTGATTTCACTGGTCTCTACGATATCAACCATCCAAACAGGCCTCTATGCGTTTGGCGGGATTGTCATGACAGCGGTCATTGCGTTGGTGAGCTTTTCTTCTGCTTACCTCGCCAGGCATGGAAAAGCGCAAATCGGCAGCGCAGTCCTGGTTTCAAGCATTTTACTCCTGTCTTTATTACTTCCCCTGCTCGCAAAGGGTCAGGGCATTCCCCTGGCAGTGTTAACTGTTATCGTTGTTTCAAGCATTGCCGTTTATACCCTGACAAATGCATGGGTACTGCGAGCAGTGGCCGCAAGCATCTTAATTGGTATATCCATCATCCTGGCAGATGCCTTCCTTCCAGACCCGGGCATTCCCAACAATCCGCAAATCACATACATTATCACCATCATTGCAGGCATCATTTATTCCATTACAGTCGCGCGCCGGTTTGGCGGCTTTCCGCTGCGGGTCAAACTTGTTGTTTCTTTTGTTGCCATTACATTCATTATCATTATCGTATTGAGCGGCTACAACAGCTTGATTACGCGCAGAATCCTCACCTTGCATGCTGAAACCAATTTAAGCGGTTTGGCGGTCGAAACATCCATCAGTATTGACGCTTATGTCTCTTCGCAACTGGATATTGCGCGCACTGAGTCTCAGCAGCCCAGCCTGGCGAATTTCCTGCAATCTGCGCTATCCAATCGGGCAGAAAACGAATCGGCTGCCCTGCAAACGCTCCTGACATTTACCCGCAAAGACCCTGTTTTTGTTGCGTCATACTCACTCATCGACATGCGCGGGAGGGTTGTATTAAGCACCGACCAATCCCAAATCGGGCTGGACGAAAAAGACTATGAATACTTCACATCGCCTCTTGAAAACGGCACGCCCTTCATTTCGAACATCTTGTTTAAAACCGAATACCCCACTATCTACATTACCGCGCCAGTGAGAGCCGAAGACGGCGCAATGATAGGGATATTGAGAGCCGAATATTACGCGAGCATTTTCCAAAACATTGTGCAATCAATGAGCGAGCAAAGAGAGACCGACCTGCAACTACTGGTACTCGATAGGGACACGCTGCTCCGTATTGCTGGAAACAGCGAGCGAGAAAAAAACTACCGGTCATTCAAAAAGTTTTCAGCCGAACAAATCGCCGAATTACAATCTCAGCAAAAACTTCCCCCCGGAGATTATGAACAGGCGGTTTCCGCATCTCCCGGGTTTGCAGCAAAGATTGAAACCCTTGCGGACCGAGACATTTTCACAATCACCATAGACAATCTGCGCAGCAACGACATCATCGCCGCCAGCAAAGCCCTATCCACCCAACCCTGGGTTGTGCTGGCTCAGCAAACAGCAGACAAAACCTATGCCCAAGCAGATGCCCAGGCGCGCGCCAACATACTATGGGCGCTCGGCCTGACCGCCTTCACCCTGTTCGCCGCGCTCGGCGTCTCTGAAACTGTGTTACGCCCAATCAGAATGCTCGCCAACGTTGCAGAACAAATTACCGGGGGCGACCTTTCAGCGCGAGCAACTGTCCGCGCAGATGATGAAGTCGGCCGGCTGTCGCTCACCTTCAACGAAATGACCAATCAACTCAGCCAGACCCTGACGGGCCTGGAGCGGCGCGTAGAGGAACGCACCATGGCACTGCAAGCAGCCAACGAACAGAGTTCGCAGCGCGCCCGCCAACTCCAAAGCATCGCCGATATTTCAAGAATTATCACCAGGGAACAAAACACAGAGAGGTTGCTGCCGCTCATTACCGACATTGTCAGCGAGCGGTTTGGCTATTACCACGTTGGCATCTTTTTGCTCAACGAAACCCGTAGAATGGCAATCCTGCAAGCCTCGAACAGCCCGGGTGGACAACGGATGGTAGCCAATGGACATCGGCTATCTCTCAGCACCAACAGCATTGTTGGGTACGCCGCGCTGACGGGTAAACCGCGCATCGCGTTAGACGTTGGGGCAGATGCGGTCTTCTTTAACAACCCCAACCTGCCAGAAACCCACTCTGAAATGGCCCTGCCGCTCATTGTTCGAGGCACAACCATTGGCGTAATTGACATACAAAGCAAGCAATCCAGGGCTTTCACGCAGGAGGACATTGATATTCTCTCCATCCTCGCCGACCAGGTAGCCATTGCGATTGAAAATGCCCGCCTGTTCCAACAAACCCAAGCCGCGTTGAATGATTCTCAAAACATTGTGCAATCATTCCAGCGACAAGAATGGTCTGCGCTTGCCAGCAAAGAGAAAACCATTGGCTACCTGCACACCGGCACCGGTGGAAAGGCGATTTCGTCACCAGTACAGGCAGACGAAATCGAACAAGTCATCCGTAAGGGCGCTGTCGTCAAAAAAGAAAATAAGACAGATGAAGGCGCCACCCCAACCCTTGCCATCCCCATCACCCTGGGTGAACAAGTCATAGGCGCAATTCGCATCCAATCGCCCGACAGAAATCGCAACTGGAATGCCGAAGAAATCAACCTGCTGCGGTCTATTTCGGAGCGGGTTGGTCTGGCGCTCGACAATGCCCGCCTGGTCGCCACATCTCAAAAGCGTGCTTCCAAAGAACGCGTCATCGGTGAAATTGCCGCCAAAATTAGCGCGGCCACAGATATGGACACCATTTTGCAAACTGCGGCGCAAGAGATTGGCCGCGCCCTATCGAATGCGGATGTGGTTATTCAACTCAAAGAGTCTGAAGAAGAGTGATGGTTATGGAGACTTTGCAAAATAGCCAACCAACCACAACACAGCGCACAACCCGTCTGCGCGCGATTTTAGCCGTGAGTTTCTCGGCCCTGGCAATTCTGGTTGTTGCAGGTGTTATCACTACCTTGTATTTTGGGTTCAAGCAGCAAATACGAGAAGACCTGCGCAAGCGAATCATGAACATGGCCGCGCTGGCTGCGCTGCAACAAAACGGCGATGAATTGGCACAAATTTCCTCAGAGAACGACCCAATTTATCAGAAGACGCGTGAACAAAACCTGCGCATTGTAAACATTGACCCAGATGTTGCATATATCTACACCATGCGGAAAGATGAACAGGGAATTTATTTTGTAGTGGATGTAGGTGGGCTAGACTACCAAGATACCGCGAAATTCGGTGAACGTTACCCCGATGCCAGCCCATTATTGCAAGAAAACTTTGCTACTCTTGAAAATGCAATCGCCGACCAAGATATCTACACCGACAGTTTTGGTTCTTTTCTGAGTGGCTACGCGCCAATTCGCAACAGTGCCGGAGAAAAAGTTGGAGTCATCGGCCTTGGCCTTAAAGCAGACGTTGTTATTGAAAAAGAACGAGAATTTATTGTCGTCTCCCTGATAGTATTCACCCTGTCCCTTGTTGTGATTGCCCTTTCCGGCCTGGCAATTGGAAACTATATCAGCAGACCTCTCAGTCTGCTGACACATTCTGCCAATCGAATTGCCTCTGGTGACCTGTCGCACCAGGTTGGCATTAATACCGCCGCCCGCGAAATAGACGAGCTGGCAAGCAATTTCAATTCGATGGCCGTCTCGCTTCAGCAATTGGTGGATGGCCTCGAATCGCGCGTGGCCGAACAAACAGAAGAATTACAATCGCGCACGCTGGAACTGGAAAACAAATCTAAAGAAACGGAACGCCGCGCAAACCAGTTAAGCGCAGTGGCTCTGGTAGCGCGCGCAATTTCATCAATTCAAGATTTGCAAGATTTGCTCCCCAACGTTACAGAAGTCATCAGCAAAGAGTTCAATTTTTATCACACAGGTATTTTCCTGCTAGATGATGCAAAAGAATACGCAGTGCTTACAGCCAGCAACTCTGAAGGCGGCCAGCGCATGTTAAAACGTGGGCACAAACTAAAAGTCGGCGAGACAGGCATCGTAGGCTTTTCGGCAGCAACAGGACAAGCCCGGATTGCATTAGATACCGGGGAAGATGCCGTTTATTTCGACAGCCCCGACCTGCCCGCCACCCGTTCTGAAATATCGCTCCCCTTACGAATTGGGGAAAATGTCATTGGCGTTCTCGACGTACAGAGTGAACAAACCGACGCATTCGACGAGAAAGACATCGAATTGTTGTCTATTCTGGCAGACCAGGTCGGCATTGCTATTCAAAATGCCAGGCAATTTCAGGAGGCGCGAAAAGCAGCCGGAGAATCCGAAGAAATCTATCGGCGTTACACCCGCAGCGAATGGCGCGCGCTGGTGCGCGAAACAAAGCGGCTGGGATATCGCTACTCAAAAGCCGGAGTTGGTCCACTTAAAGCATCTGTTCATTCTACAGAGGTCACAGAGGTTGCATCAACCGGCAAAACCAGCGCATCGAAAAAAGAAACCCGCGCGCAGATTGTGACGCCCATCAAACTGCGCAGTGAAGTTATCGGTATATTGAACATTACATCAGAAAGTGAGCACACCTGGGACCAGGATGAAGTTGAGATAGCGGAGGCAGTGGCCGAGCGCGTGGCCCTGGCGGTGGAAAATGTCCGCCTGCTTGAATCGTCTCAATCCCTGGCATCGCGTGAGCGAACCATCAGCGCGGTCACATCCCGCATCAGCGCATCGGTCAATATGCGCAGCATTTTGCAAACTGCGGTTGAGGAGTTGGGGAAAATCATTCCCGGAGCCGATGTTGTCATTCAACTAGGCAAAGAGAACGAAGGTAAATGAGGATTTTACGATGAAAGAATGGCTTACACGACTGTTTATCTCGCCGGATGATAACGAAGCTTCTTATACCCTTTTACTGCGCACAATTCTGGTTGTGTCTGGCGTAGGGGTACTGGGCATTATCGTCAGTTTGCTGCTTACAGAGTCTGAAGTCATTACACCAATATATATTCTTATCGGCATAGAGTTGGTCATTCTTGGAGCGCTTTTTCTCACAGGCAGGAGAATTTACTGGCCTGGGAAATTCCTCATCCCACTCCTAACAGTAACCGCAGTCACTGTATTAGCCAACCTGTCAAACGGCATGCACGATACTTCAATGGCGGGCTTTCCGGCAGTGATTGTAATCGGCGGCTTGATGCTGGGCAAACAAGCCATACCTTTCATCACCTTCATCACGCTTATTGGAATTTCCCTTGTAACCTACCGAGACATGAACGGGCTAAACGAATCGTTTATGGCGGTAAAGACTGGCTTCGATGATTTATTGGTCTTCGCTGCCATCCAAATCATCATTGCCGCGTCTTTGAATGCGCTTATGGCCCGCCTGACGACCGCGCTGAAAAAGTCTCGAGAAAACGAACAGTCCCAAATTCAGGCAAATGAAGAACTTCGGCAATTACAAGCGACTCTCGAAGAGCAAATTGCCGAGCGTACTGTCGAGTTGGAACAACGCACTCATGAACTGTCAGACCGGACTGTGCAGTTGGAGCTGGCGAACATCCGCACCCAACGACGCGCGGCGCAACTTCAAGCAATTTCAGATACGACCAAAGCCATTGCAAGCGCTCGCAGCCTGGTTGCTTTGCTGCCGCGCATTGTAAACGTGGTGAGTGAACGGTTCAAGTTTTATCATGTAGGGATTTTCTTAACCGATGAAGCCAATCAGTTTGCCATCCTCAGCGCGGCCAATTCTGAAGGCGGTAAACGAATGCTGGCACGCGGTCACCGGCTGGAAGTAGGCATGCAAGGGATTGTAGGCTATGTGACGGGTAGCGGAACTCCCAGAATTGCGCTGGATATCGGCGCGGACGCGGTCTTTTTCAATAACCCCGACCTGCCTGAAACGCACTCCGAAATGGCCATCCCACTCGTCATAGAAAGACGCATTATCGGCGCGTTGGATATTCAAAGCAAGCAATCCAACGCTTTTACCCAGGAAGATGTCGAGGTGCTTTCCACTCTGGCAGACCAGATAAGCATCGCAATCGAGAATACCCGTCTGTATGAGTCCAGCCAGAGGGCATTCGCCGAGGTAGATACGATTTATCGGCAATACTTACAGCGCGAATGGAGTCGCCTAAGCGCAACTGAGGATATCATCGGGTTTCAATACACAGTTGCTGGCACCCAGCCCTTGCCCTCCAGACTGCAAGCGGCATCAATTCAACAATCACTTGCCAGCGGCAAAGTCATTGAAAAATCTGGCGAAAACGCCACCCTGATTGTGCCAATTAAGGTGCGCGACGAAACCATCGGCGTACTGAATGTTCGAGTTCCTAACAAAAACAATTGGAAACAAGATGAAATTGCCATTGCCCAAGCCATTGCCGACCGCGTGGCTATCTCGGCTGAAAACGCACGCCTGTTCCAAGAATCTCAGTTGCGTGCCGAAAAAGAGCGCACCATCGGCCACATCTCAGAAAAATTAAGCGCATCGGTCAACCTGGAAAACATCTTCCACACGGCATTACAGGAACTTGGGCAACTCGTGCCAGGCTCTGAGGTATTTGTCGAGTTTGAAACAGACCAACCAGCCTGATGACAGGATTCTTGTATGAATAGATTGAAA
The DNA here is from genome assembly GCA_964388215.1 of uncultured Anaerolinea sp. GTDB lineage: Bacteria > Chloroflexota > Anaerolineae > Anaerolineales > Villigracilaceae > UBA5195. Next base: position 17,863 of record CAYLZI010000005.1, on the reverse strand, counting down.
CTCCTTTATCGCGCATTGCCACAATCGACACGCAGGGTGTTTTGGACGGTGACAACCCTTGCGGTCACGCTGACGCTCTTCAGCGTGACCCTGTTCCAGTCGCTCATCACGGCTAGTTCGCCGCTAAATTTGATTGCCATTTCGATACCTTATGCGCTGGCTTTTATTGCCATCATCAGCGCCATCAGCCTGCTATACAGCCGCGTTAAGTTTGGGGTCTGGCTCTTTTTCATCAGCACGCTGGTAGCCATGCTGGTTGTGCCTTTCATTCAAGAAGAGGTCGCCTTCACAGCAGCGATACTGATGCTGGTTGTCACGGTTCTCGTTCCACTACAAGCCATCGGCAAACGCCACACTACACTTATTGCGGTGAGTGGTTTTATGGCTGCAGGTTTGATTATCGCTGTGGATATCTTCTGGACAGGCGAACGCGCTGCTATCACTCCGCGCAACATCCCAAGCACCCAAGCGGCAACCATAATTCTGGGGCTGCTGTTGTTCATTGCCATACTGGTACTCTATCCATCATTCAGCCTGCGCGCCAAACTGCTGGTCATCAGCCTGGGCGCCAGCCTGCTGTCGGTCGTTACCGTCGCGGGAGCCTCGACGTTTTATACCCAGCAAGCCCTTTCACAAAACACAAGGGAAAAACTCCTGACAGCAGCCAAGCATACAGCCGATTCTATTGATTCTTACATTAAGTTCAACTCAGAACTCCTCCAAATGGAAGCATCGCTGCCGGTCTTCATCAGGTATCTTTCAGCATCAGGAACTGGCCAACAGGGTTTGGCAGATGTGCAGCGCACAATGCAGAACCTCGCCCAGCGCAGCAAGGATGTCAGTTCTTACGCCTTGCTGGATAGTTCAGGGGTAACAGTTTGGGATACCCGAAGCACCGGAGTAAGCCGCAATCAGACAAACCAGGATTTCTTTACCACCCCCTTCAGCACCGGTAAGACTTACATCAGCCCACTGCGTTTCTCAACATCCCAAGCAGGTAATGTATTCTACATCGGCGCGCCAGTACGCGACCCTGATAACGGCTCCATTCTGGGCATCTTAAGGGTAGAAATTCGTGCCGCGATTTTAGAGGACATTGTCCGAAGCAACAACGGAGCCGCCGGGCAGGCCTCGTATGCCATCCTGCTGGATGAGTACAACATCATCCTGGCCGATCCTGTTCACCCAGAATATGCTGCGCGCACGCCTGCCCCACTGAATGAACAACAAATCGGCTTTCTGAAATCCCAAAATCGCCTGCCTGCCAGTGCTAGCGCGGCTGAGATTTCGCTCGGAATGAGCGCATTTGCCAATGGACTTGAGAATATCAATACAACGCCGTTTTTCGAAAGCCGCGACCAGGCCTTTGGAGAATCAGTTCAAGGGGCCGTCAGGTATGTCTCCAGCCAGCCCTGGAAAATCGCTTTTGTGCAGCCGACTTCTGTCGCCCTGGCTCCCATTCAAGAACAAACCCGCGCCATTACAGCAGCCGCATTACTCACCAGTTTCTTGCTGGGAATTGCAACGCTCTTCGTTTCCCGCACAATTACCAACCCAGTAACGCGCCTGACCCGTGCTGCCGAAGAAATTTCAAACGGAAACCTGAATGTCTATGCCAATGTCAACTCACAAGACGAACTTGGCACCCTGGCATCCACGCTCAATGCGATGAGCGAGCAACTCAAGCAGACTCTGGATGGGCTGGCAACAACCATTGATGAACGCACTGCCGACCTGGAGCAGCGCAGCCGGGAGCTTTTCCAACGATCCACCGAGTTAGAGTTGGCAAATCAACGCTCGCAGCGCCGCGCAGACCTGTTGCTTGCTGTTTCAACTGTTTCAAACGCCATCGCAACGGTTCAAAACCTGGATGATTTGCTTCCGCTTATTACACGCGCAATCAGCGAGAAGTTTGGCTTTTATCACACCGGCATCTTCCTGAATGATGCCAGCAATCAGTTTGCTATCTTACGCGCCGCCAACAGCGAAGGCGGCCAGCGTATGTTGGCGCGCGGGCACAGGTTAAAAATTGGCGAAACTGGCATAGTTGGGAATGTCGTAGCAATGGGCCGACCTCGCATTGCGCTGGATACCGGAGCGGATGCCGTCTTTTTCAATAACCCCGACTTGCCCAATACCCGCTCAGAAATGTCCCTGCCGCTGCGCGCCGGTTCAATTGTAATTGGCGCGCTGGACGTGCAAAGCACAGAACCAAATGCCTTCACCGAAGAAGACGTAGAAATCCTTAACACCCTGGCCGGGCAGGTAAGCATTGCAATTCGCAATGCGCAACTCTTCGAGGAAACTCAGCGCTCAACAGCGGAACTCCAAATGCTCTTGCAGCAAGATGCCCGCCAACAATGGAAGCGCGTCATTCACGGCCAAAAACAAGCCGGGTATTACTATGACGGCGCTGCCCTGACGCCGCTCGAAAAAACCGCGGAAAAAGACGACAAGGTTGTCCTGATTCCGGTTACGGTGCGCGGGCAAACCATTGGCAATCTGGGAATCCGCCCACCTGACGGGCGCAAACTCAAGCCAGACGAGTTGGATATTATCAAAGCAGTTGGAGAACGACTGGCAATTTCAGCCGAAAACGCCCGCCTGCTCGAAGATTCGCAAAAACGCGCCGCCAAAGAGCGCGCTATTGGCAAAATTTCAGAACGAATTGGCGCTACAACGAACATTGATAACGTATTTTATGCCCTGATGGAAGAATTGGGAGAGATATTGCCCGATTCAGAAATCATTGTCCAGTTTGAACAAAAATGACCCCAATCGCTCCCCGCAAAACAACGCGGTTTTAATAATTCACAGGTAGAAACTTATGTCATCCACCGTAATTTATATAGCCGCCTGCCTTGTCTCAATGTTTATCTCCTTTAGTATTGCGCTGGTCGCCTGGCAACGAAGAAGCGAGCCGGGAGCATTTCCATATTCAATTGTGGCCGCCGGACAAACCTCATGGACATTCGGGCTGATTCTGGAAACCCTTGGCCCAACCCTGGAAGAGAAAATTTTTTGGGATAACTTCCAATTCCTGGGTTGGATGTTAGCCAGCACAATGGTGGTGATTTTCGCGCGAGAATTATCGCAGCAGCGCAAGAATATCAAACCAGCCTGGTGGGTTTTTGCGGTAGCAGTGACTATTGGGGTCGTCGTTCTGGCTTATACCGACCCACTGCACAAACTAATTCGCCCAACAACCAGCCTGGCGGCAGAATTTGGATTTACCGCTTTATCGTATTCATTTACCCCTGTGATGTACGGGTTATCGGCCTACTCGTATGTGGTTGTACTGGTTGCCGCTGGCATGTTAATTTCTTATCTGCGCAGCCTGCCTCATGAACAGCGCCCCCAGGCGGGGTTAATCCTGACTGGTTTACTCTTTCCTGTTTTCGTGGGCTTACTGAGTTTCACGTCTATCATTCCGGCTTATCTCCGCGATATAAACCCATTCACCTTTGGTTTGGGCAATTTGCTTATCGCAATTGGATTAATGCGTTACCAATTGTTCGAGGTCTCCAGGTCGGCCAAAGAACAGGTCATATCCACTATGGAAACCGCCGTAATTGCTATTGATACGCGTGGTCATATTTCATTTCTAAACCCAGTTGCTATGAAACGATTTGGGATTGGCGTTGAGCAATTTGGAAAAAAAGCCCCCGCATTTGTTCAAAATTGGTTCGAGCAGGCGCAAAAAGAAATTGAAAGCGCGGCGACCGGGCAAATAATTCATTACAAAGAAGAAGGAAAAGATACATCGTATGTCTCTAACATGGTCTCGCTTATAAATAATCGCGGCAGGATAATTGGAAAATCGCTCATCCTAAACGATATTACCCTGCGTTTGAGAACAGAGCAGCAGCTTTCGGAGCGCACCCGCCTACTCGAAGAACAAACCCAACTTATTCAAAAAAATACCCAGGCATTAGAAGAATCAAATCAGCGCGCCTTGAGCCGCTCGTCACAATTCCAGGCGCTTGCCGAGGTTTCTCGCGCCATCGCCAGCATCAACGAACTAGATATACTACTACCTGCCGTAACCAGGGTGATTAGTGAACACTTCGGTTTTTATCATGCAGGCGTTTTCCTGCTCGATGAAGCAAATGAATATGCTGTCTTTCGCGGCGCTAACAGCCCAGGTGGACAGAATATGCTCAAGCGCGGTCATAAATTGAAAGTGGGAAAAGGCATCGTAGGAAACGTAGTTTTCTCAGGTACGCCACGAATCGCGCTCGATACAGAAGCCGATGCGGCCTTCTTGCAAAACCCCGACCTACCCAATACCCGTTCTGAAATGGCGCTGCCTTTGCGCGTCAGCGGGCGTATCATCGGGGCGCTCGATGTGCAAAGCACAGAACCTCAGGCTTTCAGTGAAGATGATGTTGAAATTCTGAGCATCCTGGCGGACCAGGTAGGCATCGCCATCCAAAATGCGAGCCTGTTCGATGAAGCCAAACGCGCGGTGGCAGAAAACCAAATCTTGCTGCAACAATATGCGCGCGAACAATGGTCTAGCCTGCTCAAAAGCCGCAAGAGAATCGGCTACCGGTATTCCGGAAAAGTGGAAGAACTGAAGGAAAAAGTTGAAACCCCAACCCCAGCCACAGCGGAAATCCCCATTTCAATACGCGGCCAGGTCATTGGCACGGTGGCAATCCACTCTGCCGGCGAACAAGGCTTCAGCCAGGACGAATTAGACATCATTCGCGCGGCAACCGAGCGCGCTTCTATTGCTGCCGAAAATGCCCGCCTGCTCGAACAGACTACCGAGCGCGCTGAACGTGAACGCAAAGTATCAGACATCACATCTAAAATCCGCTCCACGAACGACCCCAGTGAGATGATTCAAATCGCCATCAATGAATTGAAACAAACTCTGGGTGTCAAAGATGCGCGTATTCTCCCCTACCAACCCGCGCAAGGCAAAAAAGGCTAGGAGGATAGATGACATACATCATCGCTATCTCAAATGAAAAAGGCGGCGTGGCAAAAACCACCACAACCTATTCGCTGGGAGCATCGCTGGCAGAAACCGGGAAGAAAATATTGCTCGTAGACCTGGACCCGCAGGGAAATTTGACCCTTGCCAACGGCATCGAACCCGGCAAAGTGGTAAATACCAGTAACGAAGTGATTATGGCCGGTTTGGACATTAAAGACGCGCTGCGCAAAACCAGCGCCCCAGGCATGGAAATTGTGCCATCCAGCCCTAGCCTCCTCGAGGCCGAACAACACCTGCCGCTTCGCAGTAATTACGCCTTTGCCCTGGGCAATGCTCTTCGAGCAGAAAACATTCACTATGATTACATGCTTCTAGACTGCCCGCCCTCCATGGGGGCAATTACTTATAACGCCCTGACAGCAGCAGAACTCTTGATTGTGCCAACCCAGGCCGAATATTTTTCTGCGTATGCGCTGCGCGACATGATGACTCTCATCCGCAGGGTGCGAAGAGATTCCAACCCGCGCCTGGCCTACCGCATCCTCATCACCCTGCTCGACCAGCGCAATCGCACCCATAAAGTTATCCGCGAGCAACTCGAACAAACCTTTGGAAGCGGCTTATTCCAAACAGTCATTGAAATAGATACCCGCTTGCGCGAAAGCCCAATTATTGGTTTGCCCATTACCCAGTATCGCCCCAACAGCCGTGGCTCGCAACAATACCGCGTTCTGGCTCAGGAGTTAATCGAATATGTCCAGCAACAAAAAGATTCGCAATCGGCTTGATAAACTTTTTACCCAAATTGAAAAGACCGAGAGCGAAGAAACCAACATTGAGCAACCGGTCAGCAAGCAATACACCGAGCCGCCGACAATCGCGCGAAGCAGGCGTTCTATGCCTACGCCTGTTGAGGTGGCATCCAGCCTGGTAACAACAGAAGCAGACTCTAATGCTTCCATCGCGGCCTTCCCTTTCCAGGTTGCATCCGAGTGGAATCTGTTACAGATAGAGGCTGACTCTGCGCGTGAATGGCAAGAATCTGAACAAAGCCTGGTGAGGCAAGTGGCAGACCAGTTGGGGCTGGCGTTACAAAATGCGCAATTGTTTCAGGATGTGCAAAAAGCCGCCCAGCAAATGACCGCAATCGCGGAAATCGCCAGCCGCATCTCGACCATTTTAGAACTACAAACACTGCTGGAAACTGCTGTCAATCTTACAAGAGAAAAATTTGACCTGTATCACACGCATATCTTTGCGTTGAATTCAGACAGTACCCATCTCGACATCCTGGCGTGCGCCTGGGCTCCAGGAAGCACTGCAAACAAACAGCACGAAAAACGCGCCATTCCTGTTGATGCTCCTGTTTCTATTGTCGCCCAGGCAGCGCGCAACAAACAAAGCGTGGTCGTCAATGACGTAAAGGCTGACCCCAACTGGCTGCTCAACCCGCTTTTACCAGAAGTGCGGTCTGAAATTGCGATTCCAATTTTATCTGGCGAGGTTCTTTGGGGCGTGCTTAATGCCCACTCGAAATATCTGAACGCTTTCCAACCTGAAGATGTGGCGGTTATGTCCACCCTGTCCGCTCAAATTGGCGCTTCGATGCAAAACGCCACGCTTGTGCGAGAAATTCAGGAAAATGCCAGCCAAATGGCAATCATCAATGAGGTTGTATCGCAAGCAGCCGCCACAACAGACATCAAACGTCTTTTAGACGATTTTTCTCAAAACCTGGCGCGCATTCTCTATGCCACGGATGTGCAAATTGCGCTCAAGCAAACCCAATCGCAGATTCAAATTGTGACCGGCATATTCGATAAAGATTCAGCCGAACTCAATACCCAGCCCATCCCACTCACAAACTCAATTCTCCAAAATATTTTAGCAAGCAAACAACCTTTCATCATCGATAACGTTGAAGCCCAAGATACCCTGGACTGGGACCAGCCCAGCCTGCAGAGACGCGGTACGCGCCTGCTTGCAATTTTCCCTTTAATCATCCAAAACGAAGTTGGCGGCATCATCATTGTCCATAGCACGCAAAGTGACCGCACCCTAAACCAATTGGGGTTAGGGCAAATGCTCATCGCGCAAATCAGCCTTACAATCGAACGCGCGCAATTGCTTCAAGAAACCCAAAAACGCGCCACCGACCTGGGCGCGCTAAATGAAATCGTGCGGGTGGCGTCTGAAGAAATTGAAATCAACAAAATTATTCAGGCTGCTTACGAAAAGACCGCCGAACTGCTGCCAATGGATGCTTTCATCATGGCGTTATATTCAAACGACATGATTGATTACCGCCTGATTATTGATGAAGGCAAACACTACGACCTGCCGCCCTCTCCTCCAGGCAACAATACCCTCAGCCAGGTACTACGAGAAAAAAAACCACGCCTGGTTTTGCGCACCAAGGATGAAGTGCAGGCGCTGGAAGCGCAAAACGCAGGGCTAGGCACGAAAAAAATTTCTGCTTCCGTAATTTATGTGCCTTTGCTCAAAGGAACCAATGTATTGGGGCTAATTTCCATCCAGAGTTACCGTTACCAGGCATATACCCATAACGATTTAGCCCTGCTCGAAAACATTGCAAATCAGTTGGCAAACCTGATTCAGAACGCCTTCCTCTATGCCAATCAACAAAAAACACTCAAAGACCTGGGGTTGATTAACAGCCTGACATCCATAGTCAGTGGCTCGCTTAATATTCAAAACAGCCTCCAGGTCATCGCTGAAGAGTTTAACAAAACGTTCAACATTGGACATGTTGGCATCACCCTTTTCGATTCGGAATATAAAACGCTGACCCTGACCGCCGATGCGCCGCTCCCTGCCGATGGCAAAGGGGATATTGGCCTCGTCTTCCCAGTAGCGGGCAACCTTGCTACCCAACAAGTGCTAGAAACAAAAAAGCCTGTATTCATCTATGATGTCGCCAACAATCCTTTAACCGCCAACATCAAAGCAATAATGGAAAAGCGCGGCACAAAAAATTTGCTGATTTTCCCGCTACTATCAGGGAACGAAGTCGTCGGCACGGTGGGCTTTGATACCTTCGACCTGGAACGCACGTTCACTGGCGAAGAAACCCGCCTGATAGAAACGATTCTCTTCCAGGTCGCTTCATCCATTCGCAATGCGCAACTCTTCACCCAAACCCAATCATCAGAAGAGCGCCTGCGCCGACAGAACGAATACCTGGCAACTGCCACTGAAGTCAGCCGCCTGATTACCTCTACGCTAGAAATGGACGTACTGTTCAACCGCGCAGCAGACTTGATTCGCTCACGTTTTGGTTATTCTTTCGTGGGTCTGTTTACGGTGGATGATAATAGTTACAATGCCGTCTTGCGCGAGGGAACAGGCAGCGCCGGGAGTGAACTGAAACAGCGCCAGTATACCGTATCAGTCGGTTCCAAATCAGTCATTGGCTCGGTCACAGGAACCGGCTCTACCCTGGTCATCAACAACACCGCGCTCGACCCGCTCTATCGCCCCAACTCTCTGCTGCCAGACACCCGCTCACAAGTCGGAATCCCACTCAAAATCAGCGCCCGTGTCATCGGAGCGCTCGACATCCACTCAAACGAAATCAATACATTCCATCCTGAAGAAATAGCCGTATTAGAAACCCTGGCAGACCAAATTTCTGTGGCCTTTGAAAATGCCCGCTCGTATGACATGGCGCAAAAAGCCATTGAGGATATGAAACAACTCGACATTATCAAAAGCCAGTTCCTGGCGAATATGTCGCATGAACTACGCACCCCTCTCAATTCAATTATCGGCTTCTCGCGCGTTATCCTCAAAGGAATTGACGGCCCCATCACCGAACAGCAACAACAAGACCTGTCGGCCATTTACAACTCTGGTCAACACCTGCTGGGGTTGATTAACAACATCCTCGACCTTGCCAAAATTGAAGCAGGCAAGATGGAATTGACTTTTGAAGAAATCAACGTTGCCGATGCCATCGCCAGCGTCGCGTCTACCTCTGCTGGCCTGGTTAGAGACCGGCCCATAAAACTCGTCCAAGATGTGGCAAGCGGCCTGCCCACCGTGCGCGCCGACCCAATGCGTCTGCGCCAGATATTACTCAACTTGATTTCTAACGCAGCCAAATTCACCGAGGAAGGCTCCATCACCGTCAGCGCCAGCCTGCACACCCCGTCCACCGGCATCCCTGAAATGGTAGTCAGCGTAATAGACACCGGTCCCGGTATCGCACCCGAAGACCAGAAAAAATTATTCCAGGCCTTCTCGCAAGTCGACTCGTCTGCCACCCGAAAAACCGGCGGCACAGGGCTTGGTCTTTCCATTTGTAAGCAACTGGTCGAAATACACGGCGGCAAAATCAACGTCCACAGCACGCTTGGAAAAGGAAGCACCTTCTACTTCACGATTCCACTGTTCCAAACCCCAATGCCCGCCAAAATGGATGATAAAGAGCGCGCTATCCTTTGCATAGATGATGATGCGCAAATTATCAGCCTGTACGAACGCTATCTTAAGTCACAAGGATTCAAGGTCATTGGCTTAACCAATGCGGCCACAGCCAAAGATGTTGCCCAACGCATTAAACCATACGCCATTACCCTCGATATTATGATGCCAGATGTAGATGGCTGGTCTGTCCTAAAAGAACTCAAAGCCGACCCGGCAACCCGCAACATCCCAGTCATTATTTGCAGCATCGTCGAAGAAGGCGAGAAAGGGTTTAGCCTGGGCGCAGCCGATTATCTTGTCAAACCCGTCTCTCAAGAAGACTTGCTCGGCTCGCTGAGCCTGCTCAACGGCGATGGGAGCATCAAGGATGTCCTGATTATTGACGACTCGCCAGATGACCTGAAGTTGATGGAAAAAATTCTCGCCGAAAACAGCAAATACCATGTATTGACGGCGCAAGGCGGCGAATCGGGCTGGGAAATGCTCATCGAAAAGCACCCCAGCGCAGTCATCCTGGACCTGTTCATGCCAGGTATGAACGGCTTCGCCATCCTCGAACGGCTCCGCACGATACCAGAACTGCGCGACCTTCCTGTGATCGTCGTAACCGGCGTAGAATTGAACTCCGAACAGCAACACCAACTCGACAATTTTGGAAAAACCTTGCTGCAAAAAGGGATGATTGGCGAACAAGAGTTATTTGAAACACTGGATAAAACGCTCAAACGACTAGAATCAACCTCACGATAGGAGCCAGGAATGCCCTTTGCTATATACTGTCTGGATTGCGGCCACGAAGCCCCCTACCACCCACTCACCATCAACTGCCCCAAGTGCAAAAGCCAGTGGCGGCAGGCGGTTTACGATTATGAAGAAGCGGCTCGCGCCCTTGCGCAGGCACTGCCACGCCGCCCGTTCGACCTGTGGCGCTACCGCGAATTGCTCCCCGTCCGCAGCCCCAACCCAGGCCTGTACCTGGGCGAAGGCGGCACGCCGCTCATTCGCGCAGTAAACATGGGCATGATGCTCGGCTGCCCTGGCATTTACATCAAAGATGAGCGTCAGGGGCCAACCGCATCCTTCAAAGACCGCCAGGCCGCGCTGACGATTGCCGCGCTCAAGGAGGCTGGAATCACCGAGTTGGTGGCCGCCTCCACCGGAAACGTTGCCATCGCCTACTCAGCCTACGCCGCCCGCGCCGGCATTAAACTTTGGGCCTTTGTCACCAGCCTTGTCCCGGCAGTAAAAATGCGCGAGATTGCGCTCTATGGCAGTCAGGTCGTCAAAGTGACCGGGTCGTACGACCAGGTTAAACAAATCGCCGCCGAATTTGCCCAAAAACGCGGCTTGTATCATGACATGGGAACCCGCACCATTACATCCGTCGAGGGCATGAAAACCATCGCTTACGAAGTGGCAGAGCAATTAACAGAACAACTCGGCCCACCCAAAAACACGCCGCCCGAAAAACTGCGCTGGCGCGTGCCTGATTGGTACATCCAATCCGTCAGCGGTGGTCTCGGCCCGGTTGGAGTTGCCAAAGGCTACCGAGAGATGGTTCAAATGGGATTGACCGACCGATGGCCAGGCATCATCGCCGTCCAATCGGAAGGCTGCGCCCCCATGGTTCACGCCTGGAAAAACGACCTGGAAGAAGCCATTCCAGTCACCAACCCAAAAACCCACATAGAAACACTCGCCACCGGCACGCCAGGGCGCTCCTATGGCCTGTTGCGCAAGGAAATGAAAGCGCATGGCGGCCTGTTTGAAAGCGTGACAGATGAAGAAGCCTTTCGGGCCATGCACGTCCTTGCTAAGATGGAGGGCATTTCGGCTGAACCGGCCTCAGCGGTAGCCTTTGCCGGGCTATTCAAACTCATCCGCGCCGGAGTCATCAAACCCACCGATATTGTGGTTGTCAACTGCACCGGACACACCATGCCCGCTGAACCGCTCGTTCTGGGCAGCGGGTGGGCTAGAAACGTCGTGTTGCCGCCAGCAGAAGCAACCACCGTCAAAACAGATACCGAAGAAGAAGGTCTGCTGGCCGCCCTCAGCCGGGTAGCGCCCGACCGGTTCCCACGCGTTGCAATTGTAGATGACACTGCCGACGCCCGCCGCCTGGTGCGCCGCATCCTGCAATCGCAGGGCGATTTCACCATCTTCGAAGCCGCAAGCGGACGAGAAGGACTGAAACTCATCAACCGCGAACACCCCGATTTGCTTATCCTCGACCTGATGATGCCCGAAATGGACGGTTTTTCGGTGCTGGAAGCCTTAAAATCTAACCCCGAAACCGCCGAAATCCCGGTCATCGTCTCCACTGCCAAAGAGTTAACCATCGAAGAGAAGAATCGCCTGCAAGGGCAAATCCAGGCCCTCATGCAAAAAGGCGATTTTATGAGCGATGAATTTCTGGAAGAAGTTAAGGCACTTTTACACTAAACCACGCGGTAGTTTGCTTTTTTGTCAGGAATCATTCTTACACAGGCAATACCTAACAAAACTGTGTATGCCCGTGCGCCCTTTAACATGCAATAGTATTGTTAACGGGAAAAACAAAAACTAGAATGGGCGCATGATTTCTCATGCCTTTACAAGTAATAAAATTATAGAAAGGATAACGATGGCCGCCAAAACGCGACAGGGTTTGGGGATTTTTGCAGCCCTGTTATCAGCAATTTTCCTGGGAATGAACCCCGTGCTGGGTCGCTGGGCCATCCTATCCGGGTTTTCCCCTTTGCTCGTAGTCGCCATGCGAACTGGGCTAGCCGCGCTAATGATGCTTGTCTATCTGGCGATTTTCAAGCGGCAGTTCCTCTATATCTTCCCAGTCGGCCTATTCGGGTGTTTTCTGGCAGGCGCGCTCAATGGATTCGGCTCCTTGCTCTACTACCAGGCGCTAGGGTCGTTGCCCGCCAGCCTGGGACAATTGCTCTACTCCCTCTACCCTCTCTTCGTTGCACTGTTTACATTTCTCGACAAACAACCTGTCAGCCGCTTGACCTTTATCCGAGTTGGGGTTGCCGCAGTAGCGGTCTTCCTGCTCACCAGCGCAGATGGAACCAGCGCCCCCCTGCCCGCCGTGCTGATGATGCTTGGGGCAGCCATCCTCTACGCGCTCCACATCCCCATCAACCAGCGCGTCTTATACGAAATCCCGGCCCCTACAGTCACCCTGTACACGCTCCTTTCGATGAGCCTGGTCACGATCCCCTTTTACCTGATATTCGACCGCAGCGCGCCCGCTCCCAACGCAACGTGGACCCCCGTCATTCTGCTAACCCTTGTCACTTTTGCCTCGCGTTTTACCCTGTTCCTGGGTATTAAAAGCATTGGCGGCCTGCAAGCCGCCCTGCTAGGGTTAAGCGAATTATTCATCACCTTTATTTTAGGGCATTACATCTTGCAAGAATCGCTCACAACGCTCCAAATCATCGGCGCGCTCATTCTCGGAATCAGTATGCTGCTGGTTGCGCTAGAAAAACAAGACCCCACCCGGCGGCATCCCAAAGGCGGCTGGCTGGCCTGGCTGCACCCACCCGAAGTCAAACCCTGGAGCTTGCAGGACTAAATCAATTCCCCGCAGAAACTGTTCTGCGGGGAATTGATTCACTCTTGCTCGAAGACATATCCCGTGCCACGCACGCTGACAATGCGTTCAAAAAGGGTTGGGAAAGGTTCCAACTTATGGCGCAAACGGCTAACCAGCGGGCGCAAAATCTCCTGCGCTTCGCGCTGCGAGACATCGTAACCCTGCACCAGCAGAACCAGTTCGCGGTGCGAATATACTTTGCCCATGTTCTCTAAAAATACCTTCAACAAATGACCTTCTGCCGGGGTTAAAGACTCTATCTGGCTGCCCCGCGTTACGGTGCGGCGCATCAAATCTACCTCTGTACCATCCGATGTCGCAAACACCGACGTTTCGATGTCTTTGTTTTCCTTTCGCTTCAAACGCAAATCGCGCCGCTCCAGGCCGCGCTTTACGCTTTCCAAAATTTGGCCGGGCGAGGCAGGTTTGAGCAAATAATCATGCACGCGCTGGCGCAACGCTTCCACCGCTGATTCCATCGAGCCATACGCAGTAAGCAGGATAATTTCTGTATCGGGAGAAATTTGGTTGACCACCTGCACCACATCCAGCCCGTTCATGCCAGGCATTTTCAAATCTAAAACAATCAGATCAACCGCATGGCCGCGGACATGTTCCACAGCTTGCTCTCCATTGGCAACCGCAGTCACGCTGTACCCTTCTAATCGCAGAATATCGCTCAACGACTGGCGGGCAACTGGTTCATCGTCAACAACAAGAATATTGATTTTCATGAATTATTCTCCCTCGAAGAATTAATTGGAAGCATAAGCCGGAAGCAAGCGCCAGGGGCGTGGTCTGCGAGCAAGTCCAATTTGCCGCCATGCGCGGTGACGATATCATAACTGACTGAAAGCCCCAAGCCGGTGCCGCTGCCCTTGGTGCTGACAAATGGCTCGAAGATATTGGCCCGCACTTCAGCCGGAACGCCTGTGCCAGTATCTTGAAACAGGATTTCAATCATCTTACGTTTCTGGGCAATTCTAATCCACAATTCGCCGCCCTGGGGCATGGCATCGAAGGCGTTCAAGACCAGGTTGATGAATACCTGCTCAACCTGATTGCTGATGGCGCGAATGCTGGGCAAACGCGCCGGCCAGGCTGTTGTTACGCGGATGTTGCGCTCACGCAATTGCTGCCCTAACAGGTTAAGAACATGCTCCAGCAAATCGAGAACCTGCACCGGCTTGAACTCGGCGCTGGGGCGGTAAAAATCAAGCATCCGCTGGACGGTGGTCATCAAGCGGTCGAGTTCCTGCTGGGTCATCCCCAGGTATTTCTGGCGCATTTCCTGGGGAATATCTTCGCGGGTTGCCAGGTGAAAGCAGTTACGCACGCCCTGAAGCGGGTTGTTGATTTCATGGGCAATCGAGGCGGTCAATCGCCCGGCGGCGGCCAGTTTCTCGGCTTGCACCAAAGCCTGCTGAGATTCTTCCACCCTGCGCACATAGGCGCGCAGTTCCTCGTACAGGCGGGCGTTTTCCATGGCAATCGTCGCCTGGCGGGCCAGGATGAGGAACATTTCCAGGTCGGCTTCACGGAAGACCGGCTCTCCGGCATCGCGGGCAACGAACAGGACTGACGAAATGTTGACCAGCGAGGTCGGCACGCACATCATACTGCTCAATTCCAACTGGTATAGGTCACGTTTCAAACGAGAATCGCGCATCCCGCCCCAAACCGGCGTTTCGAGGGCTGCCGCGCGCGACGCAGGGCTGCCAGATTCACTCACCGGGCCGTCGGCCAGCATCTTGCCGCGCCCAGCCAGCAGGTTGAGCGTATGGTCTTTCTCAGTCACCTGGTAAAAGCCAACATTGGAACAGCGCAATTGGGCAGAAACTACGCCTAGAATGAGTTCCAGCAGGTGGTCAGGACGGGTTTCAGAGAGCAGGGTCTCGGTTACGCTAAAGAGCGGGCGCAGGGCCTGAACGCGCGCGGCATCCTGCTTTTGCTGGCTGTCGCTGAGGGCCTGCTGCGCCGCCTGGATAAGTTCGGCCTTCTCGAATGGCTTGAGAATCAACCCATCCACCCCGCGCCGCAGGGCCTGGATGGCCGTCTCAACTGTGCCAAAACCGGTCATCGCCAGGATGGCCATCTCACCCTGCGCCTCGCGTGCTTTCTGAATGACATCGAACCCGCTAATTTCTGGCATCCGAATATCAACCAGCAACAAGTCATAGCGCTCTTTTTTGATATTTTCGAGCGCCAGGGCCGGGTCAGAGCAGGCGGTGACGTGAAAACCGGCTTTTGTCAGCAGCCGCTCACAAAGCAAGGTAATGCCGGGTTCATCGTCAATCACCAGGATACGGGACGGATTCACGTCATTTCCTCCAGCGGCAACCAAACGGTAAATGATGACCCGGCAGCAATCTCGCTTTCGACCTCAATCATGCCGCCGTGGTCGGTCACAATGCCATAGGTGACAGAAAGGCCCAGGCCGGTTCCACCCCGGCCGCCGCGCGTGGTGAAAAATGGCTCAAAGATGCGCTGTAAATTTTCAGCAGAAATGCCAACGCCTGTATCACGCACCAACATGGTTATCCACTGCCGATTGTAACGAGACTGGCAGGTAGTCTCCACATCCAGCCGCCCGCCTTCGGGCATAGCATATAACGCATTATTGACCAGGTTTATCACCACCTGTTTAATTTGGTTGCGGTCCATCGAAGCCCAGGGCAAATTTTCGCCCAGACAGATAACCGGCTGGACATTGTTGGTGTGCATCAGGTGTTTGGTGAGCAGCAAGACATCATCCACAATTTCGTTGATGTCGGCTTTGACGCGGTTGGCCTCGCCCTGGCGGGCAAAATCGAGCAGGCGGCGCACCACGCTGCGCGCCCGACGCGCTTCTTTTAGCACCAGTTCCAAGTCGCCGCGCAGGGAAGAATCGAGCGGCAACTCTTCGAGGGTCAGTTCGGTAAACCCGACCACCGTTGTGAGCGGGTTGTTGAGTTCGTGGGCAACCCCGGCGGCCATCTCACCAACAGCGGCCAGTTTGGCGGCCTGGATGAGCCGCGCTTCGGCCTCGCGCTGGGCGCTGATGCGCGCCTGTAATTCCTGCTGGGTATTCTGGAGCTCCATCACGGTCTGTTGCAACAATCCCACCTCGCCCGGCGAAGGGGGCGGAAATGACTCGCTCAACGTCGCAAGTTTCCAAATGCGCTGGTCGCGGGCGGTCAGTTCAGAATTTGCTCCCGCCACAACCAGGGTCATCACACCTGCCGGAAAAGCGTACAAACGCCCGCAGGGAAATTTTTTATTCTCCAGTACGGCGCGAGAACGCGCGCGTCCGCCCGTCAGCGCGCCACCCAGCCACGATGCCGAACCTGGCTCGTTCAGGACTCCCACCAACACAGCCTGCGTGGCTTTGGCAAGACGGCACACATCCCCCAGCCGCCACATATCCCCTTCCCGGTAAACATACGCAGCCCAGCAGGAATCGGTCAACTGACAGGCTTCCTTCAATCGCTGGAGCAGGGGATTGTCCGGCATATATGTTGATTATACATACATACGCGCAATTTGAGAGAATTCTTCGGGTGGTAAAATAGTCACCTGATTTTGTCTCCTGACTTCGGATAGATTGTTGTTACCGAAAAGTAGAAGAAAAATGACAGACCTTACTCGTATACACCGACAGTCTCAACAACCACAAGAACTCACCATCATCGGCGGCGGATTGGCCGGTTCCGAGGCCGCCTGGCAGGCCGCGCAGCGCGGAATCCACGTCAAACTGTATGAAATGCGCCCACAAGTGGAAACCGGCGCGCACATCAGCGGCGACCTGGCCGAACTGGTCTGTTCCAACTCACTCGGCTCAAACCTGCCGGACAGGGCTTCAGGTGTTTTGAAAGCGGAACTGCGCCACATGGGGTCACTGCTGCTGGAAGTGGCCAAACAAACCGCCCTGCCCGCCGGGGCCGCGCTGGCCGTCGACCGGGAAACCTTTGCAGAAACCGTCACTGCCCGCCTGAGCGCACATTCCAACATCGAAATCATCCGCGCCGAAATCCCTGAAATCCCGGCTGAACCCGTCATCGTCGCGTCCGGGCCGCTCACCTCCCCACGCCTTTCGCAGGCCATTGCCCGATTCAGCGGCGAAGAACATCTCTTTTTTTTCGATGCCATCGCCCCGATTATCGAATCGTCTTCGATTGACATGTCCATCGCCTATCGCGCCTCGCGCTGGGGAGAAGGCGAGGAGGACGGCGACTACATCAACTGTCCCTTCCACAATAAAGCGGATTACCTGGCCTTTGTGGAAGCCCTGCGCGCCGCCGAGCGGATTCCACTCAAAGAGTTCGAACTGGCCCTCGAAGACGGAGTCCGGGCTGGAGCCGACCAGTTTTTCGAGGGTTGTTTACCTGTCGAAATCATCGCCCGGCGCGGTGATAAGGCCCTGGCCTACGGGCCGATGCGCCCGGTTGGCCTGCCCGACCCGCGCGTGCCGCGCCCGCCCTACGCCGTCGTCCAACTGCGGCAAGACAATCTGGCGGGAAACATCTACAACATGGTTGGGTTCCAAACCAACCTGACCTTCCCCGAACAGCGGCGCGTGCTGCGGATGATTCCCGGCCTGCAAAACGCGGAATTCGCGCGCTACGGGCAGATGCACCGCAATACCTTCATTGCCGCCCCCAAACTGCTGCGCCCCACCCTGCAAGCCCGCAGCCGCGACGACCTGTTTTTTGCCGGTCAAATCACCGGGGTGGAGGGTTACATGGGCAACATTGCCACCGGGCTGCTGGCCGGTTGGAACGCCGCCCGCTTGCTCGGCGGCCAATCCCCGCTTGAACTGCCGCGCGAAACAATGCTCGGCGCGCTGTGCTGGTACATCACCCACGCCGAGATGAAACATTTCCAGCCCATGA
>CAYLZI010000004.1:0-44826 GCA_964388215.1 uncultured Anaerolinea sp. | reverse complement strand
CCCGAAGGGGTATGAGGACGAATGCCATGCGAAAGCGAAAACGTCAAGCATTCTTGAGAACGCCATAGCATTTCTAAATCAACCCTTGACAGTCCGAATTGCGAATGATATAAACGGCGAAATTCGCAAAGGGATTGCGAACACAACTTAATAAACGCTCTTATCCAGAGAGGCGGAGGGACCGGCCCTGCGAAGCCTCGACAACCTGACTGAAAACGTCAAGGTGCCAATTCCGGCAGTACTATCTGGAAGATGAGAGGATGGTAAACGCGCGTACCTCTTCTTGTACTTCCAGGAGAGGTGCTTTTTTGCCCGCGCTGCGCGCAGGCATACATATCTCTCCTGGTAAGGGCGGAATCTCAACATAATCAGAGGAGACGTTTACCATGACCACACCCCGCAAGTTCGGATTCGCCACCCAACAACTGCACGCCGGCTATTCGCCCGACCCGGCCACAGGCTCCCGCGCTGTGCCACTCTACCAAACCACCAGTTACCAGTTCAAAAGCACCGAACACGCCGCTAACCTGTTTGCGCTCAAGGAACTCGGCAACATCTATACCCGCCTGATGAACCCAACCACCGACGTGTTGGAGCAGCGCATTGCGGCGCTCGAAGGCGGGGTGGGGGCGCTGGCTGCCAGCAGCGGTCACGCCGCCCAGGCCCAGGCCATTTTCACGCTCTGCAACGCGGGCGACCACATCGTCACCTCCAGCCGCCTGTATGGAGGCACCTACAACCAGTTCAAGTACACCCTGCCCAAACTCGGCATCGAGGTGACCTTTGTCGACCCATCCGACCCGCAGAACTTTGAAAAAGCCATCCAGCCCAACACTAAAATCATCTACGGCGAGACGCTTGGCAACCCTGATATTTCGGTCTTCCCGTTCGATGAAGTTGCCGAAATTGCCAAAAAGCACAAAATCGTGCTGATGATTGACAACACCTTCGCCACGCCCTACCTGTTCCGCCCGTTCGAGTGGGGCGCGCACATCATCACGCACAGCACCACCAAATTCATTGGCGGGCACGGAACCAGCATCGGTGGGATTATCGTCGATGGCGGCAATTATGACTGGAGCAACGGCAAATTCTCCAATTTCAACGAGCCGGACCCGTCGTATCACGGACTGGTCTATTCCACGCTGACGCAGGTTGGCCTGCCGCCCTTCATCATCAAAGCCCGCGTCCATGTCCTGCGCGACATCGGCGCCTGCCAGTCGCCGTTCAACAGTTGGCAGACCATTCAGGGCATTGAAACGCTTTCGCTGCGCATTGAGCGGCACGTCCAGAACACCCAAGCGGTCGCCGAATACCTGGAGAAGCACCCGAAGGTCGCCTGGGTCAAGTACCCCGGCTTGAAGAGCCATCCCGACTATGAGCGCGCGCAGCGGTATCTGCCCAGGGGCGCGGGAGCGATTCTTGGGTTCGGAATCAAGGGTGGTGCCGAGGCGGGCCGCAAATTTATCGAGAGTCTGCAACTGTTCAGCCACCTGGCAAATGTCGGAGATGCGAAATCGCTCGCCATCCATCCCGCCACCACCACCCACAGCCAGCTCAACGCCGAACAGCAGGTCACTGCCGGGGTCAGCCCCGATTTCATCCGCCTGAGCATTGGCCTGGAGGAGATTGATGACATCCTGTGGGACCTCGACCAGGCCCTGAATGCGTAATTTAATTTGTGGTTGTTTGATTGGGTGATTATGTGATTGAAAATCGCTAAATCACCCAATCACCCAATGAGGTACTATGCCTGTAAAAATTCCGTCTACCCTTCCAGCTCGCGCCATTTTGGAGCAGGAAAACGTTTTCGTGATGGGCGAGGAACGCGCCGAACGCCAGGATATTCGCCCTTTGCGCATGGCTATCCTTAACTTGATGCCGACCAAAATTGCCACCGAGACGCAGTTGCTGCGCCTGTTGGGCAATTCGGCCCTGCAAGTTGATGTGACCCTGCTGCACACCGCCACCTACGAATCGAAAAACACCGACGCCGAACACCTGCTCAACCACTACGAAACCTTTGAGGCAGTGCGAGGAGAGAAGTTCGACGGCCTGATTATCACCGGCGCGCCGGTAGAGCAGATGGAATTTGAAGAAGTGGATTATTGGCAGGAACTGACCCGCGTGATGGACTGGGCCGAAACGAACGTGGAATCGACCTTTTACATTTGCTGGGGGGCGCAGGCCGGGCTGTATCATCGCTACGGAATCCCGAAATATTCCCTGCCCCGCAAGATGTTCGGCGTCTTCGAGCATCAAACGCTTGCGCCAGGCGAGCGCCTGCTGCGCGGATTCGACGATACTTTCTACGCCCCGCACTCGCGTCACACCGAAATCCGCCGGGCAGACATCGAAAAAGTGAACGAGATTCAACTCCTGGCCAAATCGGAGGAGGCCGGGGTGTACCTGGTCGGCTCAAAGGATGGCCGCCATATTTTCGTCACCGGTCATTCGGAATACGACCCGCTGACGCTGAAAGGCGAATACGACCGCGATGTGAACAAGGGCTTGCCCATCCACGTCCCGCGCAACTACTATCCCGGCGACGACCCGGCGGCCCAGCCCCGCGTGCATTGGCGCGGACACGCCCACCTGCTCTTTTCCAACTGGCTGAACTACTACGTTTACCAGGTCACGCCCTACGACTTGCGGCAAATCCCCAGCGGCAGCATCCACACCGATTTTTAGCGAACAAAGAGCAGGAGATGAACTTCATCTCCTGTTTTATTTTGGGCTTGCTATAATTCTGGCCTCCAACCGGGCGCCCGGCTCGAACTGGGGTAGAATCTATGAAAGACATGGCACTGAGTAGACCTATACATCAAAGGAATAATACATGAGCAAGACTTTTCTTTTACAACGCATACCAGCATACCTGCTCACCTTTCTCCTCGTTTTATTAATTTTTGCGCCAATCAACCGTTTGCACGCTTACCATAAAGATTCTCCCAGAGAAACAGATTTTTACACCCACAGACTTTGGGCAATTGCCATTAAAGAGAATGCCGAAGAAAACATTCCTCAAAACATCATCGCTCTGGCTGGCTGGCAATTTATCTTAATTTTTATCAACAAAATCGCTGGCATCTCGTTTCAAGGCGCCGGGTTCCTGGCCGCGTTGATGAGCGTTGGGTTTGCTGCCCTGGTGCTTTTTGTCTGGTATTTTCCGCTATTCAGGCAAAAAAATTATCCCTTTTGGAAATATTTCCTGATTCTGCTGGGGCTTCTGATTGCAACCCCCATTGCGCTTTTATGGCCTTTAGATAATAAAATGTACCTGGGATACCTTGGGATTACTTCTTACCATAACCCAACCATATTGGTGCTTAAACCCCTTGCTCTCATTCAGTTTATTATTGCATATCGTTCTTTTCAATCAAATTCGCCCCTGTCTAAATGGGAAATTGGGCTTGGTTTTATTGTTTCTGTGCTAGGCGCATACGTCAAGCCAAATTTTGCCATTTGTATTTTACCGGCCATTTCGGCGTACACAGCCTATCGAATGCTTAGAAAGCAATACGTCAATTTGAAAGGGGTGTTTTTTGGGGTCGTCTTCCCTGTTACGCTTATGTTGGCATGGCAATTTCTCCTGACATATCAATTTAACGACGAAGGCGGGATTGCGTTCATGCCACTGGTTGTCATGAGCAGCTATTCTAAATTTTTGGGCGTAAAATTTATTTTGTCCATCCTTTTCCCTTTGCTTGTTTCGGCAGTCTACTGGCGTGACCTGGCGCAAGATAGCCGCATGGTTTTAGCCTGGATAGCCTTCCTCTTGGGCGCGGCATACACATACCTCCTGGCCGAAACCGGAAGCAGGATATATCATGGAAATTTTGGATGGAGCGGAGAAATTGCGCTTTTCATTCTTTTTGCGGCATCAACGCTATTCTTTTTAGAAAGAACCCCCGCGCAAAACAAAACCAATTTCTTCAAACCTTTGCTCATCGTTTGGGGCCTGCACGTTGTATTTGGCGCGATTTACTACGCCTATTGCTACTTCGGCGTTTTGTTCCACTAACCTACCCGTGAAGCATCGCGCAGAAGCCGCAAACCTGATACTGAAAACCAACGCTGCGGAGTTTCTATGTTCAAGTTTAAACGCGCGCGTAAAAAACGGCCAATCGCCGTCACGCTCATCGCCTGGGCCATCTTCATCCTGTTCCTGGTGCGGCTGTACCAGGCCATCAACCCCCTTCTCAAGGCCGGGATTTTTGAAAACGGACTGACCGGCCCGCTTTTTGAAGGCCTGCGGCTCACCTCACTGGGCAGCGCATTGTTCACAAGCACGGTCTACTCCCTGCTCTCGTTGAGCGGCATCATTGTACTGGTTGGTTTCCTGCGCATGAAACGCTGGAGTTGGATTGTATTGATGGTCTGGACGGCTATTTCGCTGGCCGTTTCCCTGCTCGGCTACATTTACGGGCGGCCCAACTACATCGTCATGGCATCCGACACCTTCATCGCCCTGGCGCTCAATCAGGCCGACGTGCAGCGTATTTTTAGAATCAGGACGGACCCCGGTGAACGCCTCGATTAACCGCCCCTCCATGTCTGCCGATGCCTCCGATTTCGGCCTGCTGCGCCGCTTCGAGCCGGTGCTAAAATTCACGCGCGGCGAAAAATTCTACCCTACCGATGTCGAAACCTACGCGCGTGAATCCAGCCTGTGGGCGCACGCCCCCGAAAATCCCCGCAACGAAGGCGAATGGGGCGGGCGCGAGACCTTGCTTGTGCCACAAGGCGAACTCACCCTGGAAAAACTCGTCGAACCGCGCCCCGCGCCCTTCGGCACGGTTCATTACCTGCGCTTCATCGAACCCCTCAGCCTGTCCGAAGCCGCCCTGGCGCTGGCCGAACAAGCCCGTCTGAATGCCGGCAGCCACAACGTTTTCCATGCCGGAATGGGACGCCTGGCGCGCGGTGGATTGCTTCCACGCATCGTAGATGCCCTGTTTTCAGCCTCCTTCCTCTTGCGCGGGCGCGTCCCGGCAGCCCTGGCGGCAGCGGCTGAAATCGCCTATCACCGCATTCAGGCAGAAAACCCCCGCTATACCTACTACGGGCGCGTCGTCCGCCACAACGGATGGACGGTGCTGCAATACTGGTACTTCTACTGCTACAACAGTTGGCGTTCCGGCTTCAACGGCGTCAACGACCACGAAACCGATTGGGAACTGGTCTCCATTTATCTCTACCAGGAAGCCGACCAACTCATCCCCGAATGGCTGGCCTACGCCTCGCACGACTTCAAGGGCGACGACCTGCGCCGCCGTTGGGACGATACCAATCAACTCGACTTTATCGAAGGCCACCCGGTGGTTTACGTTGGGGCTGGGTCGCATGCCTCCTACTTTCGCGGCGGCGAATACATGGCTGAAGTCAACCTGGATTTGCCCGGTTGGGCGCGGCGTGGTTTTGCCGCCTTCAGCAAGCTTTGGCTGGAGACCTTGGGACAGCAGCCGGTAGACCCGTTTCGGATCCCGTTTGTAGATTATGCCCGGGGCGACGGCTTTTCCATCGGAGCCGGTCAGGCTGTTGGCTGGTCTCCCGCTATGATTGACGAATCTACCCCCTGGGTTAGTCAATATCGCGGCCTGTGGGGACTCTTCGCCCGTGACCCCATCTCTGGCGAGAACGCTCCCGCCGGGCCAATGTATAACCGAGACGGTTCACCGCGTGGTTCGTGGTACGACCCGCTTGGTTTTGCCGGGTTAGATAAAGTTCCGCCGCCTCCCGAATCGCTGACCATGCTGGAAGAAAATTGCGATAAACTGGCCGCCCGCCAGTCTGAACTCGATTGGCAGATTCCGCAAAAAGCCGGGGAATTGCAGGCGCTCGGCATCAAACTAAAAGGCATGGAAGGCAACCCGCACCTTGCCCGGCAATATGCCGCCCTCGAAAAAGCCAAAGACGCGCTGGGGGCCGAAGTCCGCGCCCTGCGGCGCGAATTTTCAGAAAACGCAGCCCTGCTCGACGGCTTAAGCAAGCGCCTGGAACGGCTGCGACAGGGCATTCAGGATGACCCACAGGCGCACATCCGTCACCTGGCCGCGCCGGTTGTCGCCGCGCAGATGCGCTTCGAGCGTGCTGCGCAAACCTGGGCAGCCGTCAGCCTGAGCCTGCTGCTGTTCATTATCGCCGCGCTAATGGTTTTCACCCCGGCTTACCTGGGGCCAGGGTTGGCAATTGCCACGATTCTGTTCCTGGTGATTGAGTCGATTCTGCGCGGAGCCTTCGTCGAGACGGTGGCCGCCATCACCACCCTGTTAGCCATCCTCAGCGCCGTCATTCTCATTTTCCACTTTTGGTACTGGATATTAATCGCCCTGCTGTTCGCCACCGCCATTTTCCTCATGGCGCAAAGGTTGAGGGAGTTGGAATAACAACGAGCGCGCGGGCCAAAGCCCGCGCGCTCGTTGTTATTTACTCATCACTTACCCACCAGCGCTGCCAAACTCTCCCCAATTACATCTATCTTTGGCATCCAGGCTTCGCCCTGCTCGCGGGTGGCTACCCCGGTCAGCACCAGGGCGGTTGGGCAGCCGAGCGCCTGTCCCCCGGCGATGTCGGTTTCGAGCCGGTCGCCGATGACGTACGTCTGTTCTTTGGACGTGCCGAGCCGGTCGAGCGCAATTTGCAGCATGGCGGTTTGCGGTTTGCCTGCGATGATGGGTTCGACCTCGCTGGCAGTGGTGATGACTGATAGCCAGGCCCCCGCCCCAGGGATTTGCCCGCGTGGGGTGGGGAAGGTTTTATCGGGGTTGGTGGCGTAGAAGGGTTTCCCGGCCCGCACCAGCAGGGTGGCTTCTTTCATTTTCTCAAAGTTGATGGCGCGGTCTATGCCAAAGACCACTGCTTCGGCGCTTTCGGCCTTTTCCACTGGCAATAATTCGAAGCCTTTGGCTTTCAGCGCCTGCATAACGCCCTCACCGCCGATTGCGAAAAGCGGCGCCCTGGCGGGGAAGCGGCTTGCAAGCATTTCGGCCACTGCCAGCGCGGAGGTGATGACCTGCCAGGGTTCGATGGTTACGCCAAGACCAGCCAGTTTTTGCGCATACTGTTCAACTGTGCGGGTTCCGTTGTTGGTGGCGAGCGTAACAGCCAGGTTCAGGTCTTTGAAACGGGAGAAGGTGGCAGGCAGGTCTATCAGTGGGGTCGAATCTGCCCACAAGACTCCGTCCATATCCAAAATAAGACCTTTTACATTTTCGGGGAGTTGATTCATTTTCCAGGATTCCATGAAATTTAAGATTTTAGATATTGTACCGCAGGCTTTCGCCTGCAAATTACCGCCTGAAGGTGGTATAGCAAACAGACCGGGGGCTGCCCCGGTCTGTTTGCTATCGTCTGTTTTCATTTTCCCAGTTTTTTCTTGAATGCGGCTGTTAGCGCGGGGACGAACGTGAACAGGTCGCCGACAACGCCGTAGCGCGCCGCCTGGAAGATGGGCGCTTCGGCATCTTTGTTGATGGCGACCACCAATTTTGCGCTGCGAATGCCGACGATATGCTGGATGGCCCCGGAAATGCCCGCCGCGATGTATAAATCGGGCGCGACGACTTTTCCAGTCTGCCCGACCTGGTGCGCATACGGGATGAAGCCCGCATCCACCACCGCGCGCGATGCGCCGACGGCCCCGCCCAGCACCCCGGCCAGTTCGCCGAGCAGTTCAAAGCCTTTTTGGGCGGTTGCGGCTTCGCCTAGCCCCAGCGCCGGGCTGATGCTTACGCCGCGCCCGCCTGCCGCGATGACCCCGGCATCTACCAGGCTGACGCCTATTTCACCTGCCGCGTAGCCTTCTACCGTTGTAAGAGCGTTTCCGGCGGATGGGTAATTTTTCACGCTTGCACTGCGCCCGGCTTCGGGAGCGGGGCGCGGGAAGGCGCGCGCGCGCAAGGTGACAAATTGCGGTTTGGCCGCGCAGACGGTTTTCTCGAATAGTTTGCCTTCGTAAATGGGGCGGGTGGCGATGACTGATTCGCCATCTAGTTCCAACCCGGTCACGTCCGTCAGCACGCCGCTGTTCAGGTCTATGGCGCTCATGGCAGCCACCTCGCGGGTGCGGGTGGTGCTTGGGAGCAGCACCAGGGCCGGTGATGAATCTGCGAGAATTGCGCTCAAGGTGGAAGCGTAGGTCTCAGGCCGGAAATCTGCCAGGGTGGCGTCATCCACCACCAGCACTTCATCCGCGCCAAATTCGAAGGCTGCCTTCACCAGCCCATCTACGCCCGAACCCAGCACAACTGCCGCTGCCTCTCCAAATGACTTGGCCGCGCCCAGCGCCTCCCACGAGGCCTGAACGGCTTCGCTTTTAAAATGGTCAATATAAACGCAGGTTTTCATAGCACTTTCTCCGCCAAGATTTTCTCGACCAGGATTTCGGCGATGGCTTCGGGGCTGTCGCCGCTGATGATTTCGCACCGTGCGTCACGCGCGGGCGGATTCATCAGTTCAGTGCGGCTGACGATTGCCGCCGGGGCCGCAGCCCCCAACTCGGCCAGCGACCAGACCGGGATATTGGCTTTGGATGCCTTGCGGATGCCCATGAACGAGGGGTAGCGCGGTTCGCCAATGTTTTGGATGACGCTCATTACCGCCGGGAGTTTGGCGCTGACGGTTTGCTTGCCTTCTTCGATGACACGCTCGACCCGTGCGCCCTCCCCGCTCAATTCGATTTTGCCGGTGAAACTGAGCAGAGGCCAGCCGAGGATGCGCGCCGTTTGCGCGGCAGTCACGCCCGCGCCGTTATCGAGCGTTTGGCGGCCAAAGATGACCAGGCTGCTACCGCCAATTTTTTGGATGGCGGCTGCCAGCACCCTCGCCGCGCCCTGGCTGTCGAGGCTTTCCAGCGCCGGGTCAGAGACCAGGATGGCCTCGTCTGCGCCCATGGCCAGGGCATGTTTGAGCGCTTCTTTTGCGCTTTCGGGGCCAATGCACAGCGCGGTGACGGTGAAATCGCCGTTGTCTTTTTGCTGGAGCGCGGCTTCGACAGCGTACTCATCAAATGGGTTGATGACCAGCGGCGATTCTCCCCACGAGACCTGCCCGTCCTGGGCCGTCACTTTGGCTTCAGAATCGGGTACTTGCTTGATACAGGTGATGATTTTCACTGTTCCTCCTTTATTTTTTGGGAGTGCAGGGGCTTGCCCCTGCATTTTTGTTACGGTGAACGGCAAGCCGTTCGACTCCACAGTTTATGAAATCTTGCTAAAACTGATTAACTTGCCGGTTTTCAACTCCAACTCGCAGGCGTGGCCGCCGGTGGTGTAGGCCGAAATCGTTTCGTCATCGTTCAGCCGCGCCCGCGAGAAGAGCGTGCTGGGGTCAGGTTTTTGGGCCTTCCACAAAATTTTTCCGCTGCTGGTGACAACGTACAGGTTCGATTCGGTGCGTGGAAATCCGTTGGGGTGTTCCAACACCAGCAGCCCCATCATCGTCTGGATGGTTTTTTCGATGGAGGTGCGCAAGGGTTGAGTTTCCATAATTGCCTATCCTTGCCAATCATTTTCATCGTAGGCGGGCAGTTCACAGCGCAGGGGCTTGTTGGCGCGCTTCCCCAACGCGTAATCGGCCTGAATCAGGGTTTGGATTTCGGAACTGCCTTCGTAAATCATCGCGCCGCGCGCATTGCGCAGGTGACGCTCGACATCATACTCATCACTGAACCCATACGCGCCATGCACCTGGATGGCCTCATTGGCTGCGTTGAACGAGGCTTCGGTGGCAAATTTTTTGGCATACGAGGTTTGGAGGGTATTGCGCTGGCCTCTGTTTTTCATCCACCCGGCCTGCAAATAGAGCAGGCGCGCAATTTCGTAATCTTGCGCCATTTGGGCAATCTTTTGTTGGATGAGTTGATGCTCGCCAATCGGTTTACCAAAGGCCTTGCGGGTTTGAGCATAGCTGATGCTGGCCTCCAGGCTGGCGCGGATGATGCCGGTTGCCCCGGCAGCCACCGTGTAACGGCCATGGTCGAAACCGGTCATCGTAATTTTGAACCCCTCGCCCTCCTCGCCAATGCGGTTTTCGAGCGGCACGCGCGCATCTGAAAACGAAATCCAACCGGTTGAACCAGCCCGCACGCCCAGTTTGCCGTGCAGGTCGCCGCGTTTAATGCCAGGGGATGTCAAATCTACAATGAACGTGGAGAGCGCTTCGGATGGCTTTGTGGCGTTGGGGCTGGTTTTTACCGTCACCAGCGCGTAATCGGCCTTCGAGGCCAGCGAAATCCACATTTTTTCGCCGTTCAGGATGTAAGAATCGCCGTCGCGTTTGGCGGATGCCTGCATGGAAGCCACATCTGACCCTATGCCGGGTTCTGTGAACGCGCCGCAGCCCAGCTTTTCTCCCGATGCGAGCGGCTTGAGAAAACGCTGTTTCTGCTCCTCGCTTCCCCACTGGAAGAGGGTCATCGAACACAGGCCGGTATGTACCGACATCGCCACCCGCAGGTGCGTATCCACCGCTTCGAGTTCCTCGCACGCCAGCCCCAGCGAGATGTAATCCATGCCCTGCCCGCCATAGCGGACCGGGAAGCACAACCCCAGAATGCCCAATTCGCCCATCCGTTTGAGGGAATGGGGCATTGGTTCGGCCTTGCGGTCATACTCTTTGATAGCCGGCGCAATTTCTTTGCGGGAAAAATCGCGTACTATCTTTTGAATCATTTCGTGTTCACCGGAAAGTGAAAAATCCATGTTGTCTCCTGTTCAAATTATACCAAACCTACCGAACGGTTGGTAGGTTTTTCTGCTTGTTTAGCAGCACATAAAGTTTGGGCCATAATCTCATAGCGAAATTCTTTCTTGGCAAATTAGAAGAAACTTTGTTTACGCTAGACTGCTAGCAATTCTCAACGTGAAATGCCACAAATTTGACTGATGGGCAAAACGCGCAAAAATGGCTTTGTTTGCCAGGTGCGTCGCGACATTAATGTGGCGCTACAGCCATATTGAGAATTGTTGATAATCCAAACCCACCTTGCTTCTTGACTTTGTTAAAAAAAGTGCTAACATTGTGTTAACGCTAACGTTAACGCTAACGTAATCGCTAACAAAGGATTGATATGGTCCAACGCGTCACTATGTCCGATGTCGCCCATGAATCTGGTGTTTCGGTGATGACTGTTTCAAGGGTCATCAACAACAAAGGGGAGATTAGCGCCGAAACCAGGCAGCATGTTCAGGCTGTTATCTCGAAGTTGGGGTATCGCCCCAGTGGGATAGCCCGCAGCCTGGCCACGCAAGAAACGCGCACAATTGGCCTGGTGCTTCCCGATGTAACCAACCCCTTTTTTGCCGATATCACCCGAGGCGCAGAGCGGCTGGCTTATTCTGAGGGATATCACGTCTTTTTATGTAACTCAGATGAAGACCCCTCGCGTGAACTTGCCGTCATTCACTCGTTGGAAGAAAAGCGCGTGGATGGGTTAATCTTGTGTAGTTCGCGTTTGAGTGAAGAATCATTATGGGAACTCCTCTTGCGTCATACAGCCGTTGTATTAATCAATCGTTCCCTGCGTGAACTCGAAGGGCAGAATTCCTTCAACAGCATCATCAGCGATGACACCTATAGCGGCTACCTTGCCACCCGGCATTTGATTATGAGTGGGCATACGGATATAGGATTCCTGGCCGGACCATTAACATCATTCAGCAGCGCAGGCAGGCTTCAGGGTTATCAGAACGCATTGAGCGAGGCCGGGATAAAGCCGGTTTTGGGCTGGGTACGCCATTGCCCACCTTCGGTGGATGGCGGTTACGATGCAGCGATGCAGTTACTGAATCAGCAGCCCCATCTGACATCGCTTTTCTGTTTCAACGACCTGGTGGCCGTAGGCGCGATAAAAGCCTGTGGAGAGCTTAATCTCCGCATTCCTGAACAAATCGCAATCGTCGGGCATGATGATATTCCGTTGGCGGCCCTGGTTTCACCCGCGCTGACCACTTGCCGGGTTTCTCGCCACGAGCTGGGAGCGAGCGCAATTGGCGCTTTGCTTGAATGCCTGCGTGGCTGCCCCAGCGGATGTCAACAAATTGTGTTGCAGCCCGAATTGATTATCCGCCAAAGCGCGCCCTGATGTGCTTTGGAAGAAAGGAGCCTGTTCGGAAGATAAAGGAATTCAATCAAGCGCATACTTGTTTGCGCTAATTAGAAAAGTGGAAATTGCCGCAGGCTGGCATTCGCCATTTTTCACCTTTCACAGCCCACATTCGTTCGGTTGTAATGGAGAAGGAGAAACCATGTTGTCTAATAAATTTGCTCTTGCAAGAAACCTGCTGGGATTTATCATGATGCTGTCCATGATTCTCAGCGCCTGTCAAACTGCTACACCGGCCCCGACCCAGGCACCCGCGCCTGCTGCTCCCGCTGAGCAGCCTACCGAAGCCCCTGCCGCCCCTGCCGCGCCCGCTGAACCGGCTTCAAAGTATCAAGAAGCCCCCATGCTCAAAGAAATGGTGGGCAAGGGCGAGCTGCCTCCTGTTGATGAGCGCTTGCCCGAAAACCCGCTGGTTATCCCCGTCACCGAAAGTATTGGCCAATATGGCGGCATCTGGCGTCGTGGTTTCATTGGCCCATCCGACTACAACAACTATGTGCGCGTGGTTTATGATGGCCTGGTGCGTTTCTCGCCCGATGGAAGCAAAGTTGAGCCGCGTCTGATTGAATCCTGGGAGTCTTCTGCCGACTTCACCACATGGACTATCAACATGCGCAAGGGCGCCAAATGGTCAGACGGTGAACCTTTCACTGCTGACGACATCATGTTCTGGTATGAAGATGTGCTTCTCAACACCGACCTGACCCCCAGCCTGCCGGGTTGGATGAAAAACAAAGACGGTTCGGCGGCTGTGGTCACCAAAGTCGATGACTACACTGTCACCTGGACATACGCCCAGGCGAACACAACCCTGATGATGGAACTGGCCAACAAAGATGGCGGCGACAAGTCGTATGCCGTGTTCCTGCCAGCCCATTACCTCAAACAGTTCCACGCCAAGTATGCCAATGCAGATGAATTGAGCAAAATGGTTTCTGAGGCTGGCTTCAAAACCTGGAACGAATTGTTCGCCACCCGCAAAAACCCTGCTGAGAATCCTGACCGGCCTGTGATGGCGGCCTGGAAACCCGCTACCCGCGTCAGCGATGAAGTCTTGGTGCTCAAGCGCAATCCCTACTTCGTTGGAGTCGATGCGGAAGGCAACCAACTCCCCTATATCGATGAAATCCAGTTCAAGTTCTTTCAGGATGCCCAGGCTCTGAACTTGGCCGCCATTGCTGGTGATTTGGATATGCAGGAACGTCACATCATCATGGGCAACTACCCGGTCTTCAAAGAAAATGAACTGGCGGGCAAGTATCGCGTCATTACCTGGTCGACGTTTGGCGGCTCCGATGCGATTGTCATGTTCAACCAGACCTATAACAAAGACCCAATCGTGGCTGAACTACTTCAGACTAAAGATTTCCGCATTGCGCTCTCCTACGCCATAGACCGTGAACAAATCAAAGAATCGGTCTTCCTCGGTCTGGGTGAGGCTCGCCAGCCGGTGCCGGCTCCCTGGCATCCCTACTACCCGGGCGATGAATATGCCAAGAAACACACCGAGTTTGACCAGGCCAAAGCCAATGAACTGTTGGATGGAATTGGCCTGACCCAGCGTGACGCGGAAGGCTTCCGCCTGAACAAAGATGGCAAACCCTTCAGCATCGAAATCTCGGTTGTCCCGGCCTTCGCCAACTGGCCCGATGTCGCCCAGCTAATTGCTGCTGACTGGCAAAAAGTCGGCGTGCGCACCATCGTCCAGGTGCGTGAGCGCGCGGTTCATTTCGAGATGCGCGACGCCAACGAAATCGTCACCGAAATCTGGAACGAAGACACCACGGGCTTCCCCTTCACTGGCGCGCCCAAGTTTGACCCGCGCAGCCAGCCTGGCCTTGCTTTTGCGCCCCTGATGCGCAAGTGGCTGCAAACGGGCGGCAAGGAAGGCGTCGAACCGACCGCTGAAATCAAACGGGTCGTTGAAATTATCGACACGGGAAAGACGGTCAGCGCCGAGGAACAAACCAAGCTGGCGCAGGAATTGTTCCGCCTATGGGTCGACCAATGCTATGAAATCGGCACGGTTGGCCTGACCCCGCTGGTGCAGGGTGTGGTTGTCATCAACAACAACCTTAAGAACGTCCCCGACACGTTGGGCAATGACTGGCCGCTGCGCACGCCTGGCAACGCCAACCCTGAACAATTCTACTTCAGCAAATAGTTTGAGCGTATTTTTCCTGCGAGCCGCGAAAGCGGCTCGCAGGAACTCTTTCTTGCCCTGGCACGGTACTTTGCCTGTTTATTAGAAAGGATAAGCCACAACCAATGCTACGCTATATCCTTCAGCGCGTTTTGCTCATCCCCGTTTTGCTTTTCCTGTTTTCTGTGATGGTGTTTGCCCTGGTGCAAGCCCCGCCCGGAGACTTTTTAACCAGTTATATTGCCACCCTGGCATCCTCCGGCTCTTCTCTTGAAAAAGAGACGATTGAAATGCTCAAACAGCAATATGGTCTCGACCAGCCTGTTCACATCCAATACTTTCGCTGGGTCGGGAACTTGTTGCAGGGCAACCTCGGGCTTTCGTTGGAATATCAACGCCCCAACATAGAACTTATCTCCGAGCGGCTGGGGCTGACCCTCGTCCTGGCCTTATTTGCCTTTGTTTTTACCTGGATTGTTGCCATTCCCATCGGCATCTACTCCGCCACTCATCGCAATTCTATCCTTGACTATCTCTTCACCGTCCTGAACTATGTTGGCGTAGCCACGCCGAACTTTATGCTGGCGCTGATTTTGATGTGGTGGGCCTACGCCTATTTCGACTTGAGCATAACGGGGCTGTTTTCACGCGAATTTGAGCAAGCCCCGTGGAGTTTTGCCAAATTTATAGACCTGCTTAAACATATTTGGGTGCCAATGATTGTGATTGGCGTGGCAGGCACCGCCCGGCTGACCAGGGTAATGCGCGCCAACTTGCTCGATGAACTTAACAAACCCTACATGGTCTCGGGACGCGCGCGCGGGCTTTCTGAATGGCAGTTGGTGATGAAATACCCGGTACGCCTGGCGATTAATCCCCTGGCCAGCACCATTGGCTGGTACTTACCGGAACTATTTTCGGGCAGCCTGATTGTGGCCACCGTCATGAACCTGCAAAATATTGGCCCGTTATTGCTTCGTTCACTGATTAATCAGGATATGTATCTGGCGGGCAGCATCTTGATGATTTATTGTTTCCTGGCCATTATTGGCACGCTGTTTTCCGACATTCTCCTGGCGTGGCTGGACCCTCGCATCCGCATGGAAAAGAGTTGACGATGGCTGGAACATCTACCAACACCCCGCTTACACCGCCTGAAACCCCGCCCCCTCCCACCGACGAGCTGGAACTGGCGACTCGCGAAGAAGAACGCATCTCAATTGCATCCAACTGGACCCTGGTCTGGTGGCGATTTCGCAAGAACAAACTGGCCGTTCTCAGCCTGGCGATTTTGTTCTTCCTGTTCAGTATTGTCCTGGCTCCCGATTTCTTTGCCACCACCGACCCCGAAGCCACTGATGCGCGCCTGGCCTTTATCCCTGCGCAGGGGATAAACTGGATTGACGAAGGAAAGCTCCAGCCCTGGGTACCGGGCGTGGTCGGCAAACGCGACCCGGTGACGCTAAAAATGATATGGACGGTGGATGAAGAGCAGAAGATTTACATTCGTTTCTTTGCGCCGGGGTATTCTTATAAACTCCTCGACCTGTTTGAGACCAATATCCACCTGATTGGCGCGGTTGACCCCGAAAACGCCGGGAAAATCTACCTGCTCGGTACCGACCGCCTGGGACGTGACCAATGGTCACGGCTGGCTTACGCTACTCGAATTTCGATGACCATTGGCATGATATCTGTGATTTTGAGCGTAGTGCTTGGGCTGGTGCTGGGCGGAATCTCTGGCTATTTTGGCGGCTGGCTTGATATGGTTATCCAGCGTGTCATTGAATTGCTGCAATCCCTGCCAACCATTCCCATCTGGCTGGCATTAACTGCCGCCCTGCCGCGCACCTGGCCGCCCGAACAGGTCTTTTTTGCCATCACCATTATCCTGGCCCTGCGCGGTTGGACAACCCTGGCCCGTGAAGTGCGTGGGCGTTTCCTCTCCTTGCGCGAAGAAGATTTTGTTTTGGCCGCAGAACTGGCCGGGTGCAGCCGCGCGCGCATCATCCTGGTACACATGATTCCCACGTTCACCAGCCACATCATCGCTACCAGCACGCTGGCCATTCCGGTCATGATTGTTACTGAAACTTCGCTCAGTTTTCTGGGGTTGGGAATGCGCCCGCCCGCCATCAGTTGGGGCGTGATGCTTCAGGAAGCGCAAAATATTCAAACCCTGGCCCTGGCCTCGTGGCTGCTAATTCCCGGCCTGCTGGTCATTCTGGCCGTGCTGGCCTTCAACCTGGTTGGTGATGGCCTGCGCGATGCCGCCGACCCTTATAGTTCATAACACGCAAGGACAAGCGTATGTTTATCCAAGCCAGCACAGAGACCGGTCAACAGGAACCCTTGCTCAGGGTAGAAAACCTGAAGGCGCATTTTTTCATGGATGAAGGCATTGTCAAAGCAGTGGACGGCGTCAGTTTTGACGTGTATCCTGGCAAAGTGGTTGGGATTGTGGGAGAAAGCGGCTGTGGCAAGAGCGTCACCATGAAGGCCATCCTTCAAATTATGGAACCTTCGGCCAAAATTGTGGCGGGCAAAGTGACCCTGCGCAGCCGGGTGAACAGCCAGGACCCCAACAGCCCCGAAGAATTGATTGAGTTGACGCAATTGCATCCCAACAGCAAAAAAATGCGCAAAATTCGCGGCGCCGAAATTGCGCTCATCCCCCAGGAGCCAATGGCAGCCTTCAGCCCGGTGCATACCGTTGGCGACCAGGTTATCGAGACGATTCTCCTCCATCAGGATGTCAGCAAACAGCAGGCCCGCAAGATTGCTATTGATGTCTTTCGCGCGGTAGGAATTTCGATGCCCGAACAGCGCATTGACTCGTACTCGTGGGAGCTTTCGGGCGGCTTGCGCCAGCGCGCCATCATTGCTATGGCATTAAGTTGTAACCCGCGCCTGTTGATTGCCGATGAGCCAACCACCGCCATTGATGTAACCACCCAGGCGCAAATTCTCAAGTTGTTGCGCGCGTTACAGGCCGAGCGGCAAACCTCCATCATATTCATCACTCACGACCTGGGCGTGATTGCCCAAATGGCCGATGAAGTGGTAGTGATGTACCTGGGCATGGTGATGGAAAAAGGCCCGGTTGGGCAGATTTTTGCCCACGCCCGCCATCCTTACACCCAGGCTTTGCTGCGCTCTATTCCAAGCGTGCAGTCGGCTTCGCGGGTGAAACTGCCCACAATCGCTGGTTCAATTGCCCACCCGTTCAACCGTCCGAAGGGCTGCCCTTTTCACCCTCGCTGCGCCCATTTCATGCGCGGCGTATGCAATACCACCCAACCCGAACTGACCCAAGTTGGCGAAAACCATTTTGCAAGTTGTTTCCTGTTCACGGAGCAAACCCGATGAGCGATGAACGAAAATCCCTGGCCGCCCCGACTCCCCTGCTGGAAGTGCGCAATCTAAAAAAATACTTTCCCATTTATAAGGGCTTGCTGCGCAAAATGGTCAACCAGGTTCGCGCAGTGGATGATGTCAGCCTGTTTGTAAACGAGGGTGAAACCCTGGGGCTGGTGGGCGAAAGCGGCTGCGGCAAAACCACAGTTTCGCGCTGTATTTTGCGCGCAATTCAGCCTTCGAGCGGTGAAATTTTGTTTCGTGAAGCCGATGGTCGTGAGACCGACCTGGCCCAACTCGACCGGCAAGGCCTGCGCCGCTTCAGGCCGCAGATGCAGATGATTTTCCAGGACCCATTTGCATCTCTCAATCCGCGCATGACCATTTTCGACATCATTGGCGAGCCGCTCTATGTAAACGGGATGAAGAATCGCGGCGAACGTACCGATAAGGTGGCTGAATTACTCAAGCTGGTTGGGTTGCGGCCAGAGTATATGCAGCGCTATCCGCACGCCTTTAGCGGCGGGCAGCGCCAGCGCATTGGCATTGCCCGCGCGCTGGCACTAAACCCACGCCTGGTAGTGGCCGATGAACCGGTTTCGGCGCTGGATGTGTCGGTGCAGGCCCAGGTACTTAACCTGATGCTGGAGTTGCAAGAGAAACTCCAGCTAACCTATCTTTTTGTTGCCCACGATTTGAGCGTGGTCAAACACATCAGCGACCGGGTGTGCGTGATGTATGTGGGTAAATTGGTTGAGATGGCCCCCACTCTTGAACTCTTCAACACCCCTCGCCACCCCTACACTGCCGCGCTCATGGCGGCGGTGCCGGTGCCTGACCCGGCCCGGAGGAACGTCATTCAGGAATTACCCGGCGAAGTCGCCAGCCCGGCCAATCCGCCCAGCGGCTGCTACTTCCACCCGCGCTGCGAACATGTCCGCAATGTGTGCCGTTTGCAAACGCCACAACTGCGTGAGATTACGCCCGGCCATTTTGTCAGTTGTCATCGCGCCGAGGAATTACAACTCGTCGGGATTGAAGATGTCAAGGCGCAGGCATGAGCAAACAACCTTCCCTGCTCTTTCTCATCACCGACCAGCAGCAGGCCGCCACGCTTGTGCCTGACTCACCCTGCCAGATGCCAAACTTGCAACGCCTGGCGGGACGTGGCGTCCGTTTTGAGAATTGCTACGCCCCCAACCCCATCTGCGCCCCGGTGCGCGCCAGCCTGTTTACCGGGCTGCTGCCGCACAATCATGGCATGGTAGACAATCCGCACACGGTCGAGGCTTATCGCTCCAACCTGAAAGACGACCTGCCGTTCTGGACGCGCGATTTGCAGCAGGCGGGCTATCACTGCGCCTATTTTGGCAAATGGCACATCGACCGTTCCCTGCGCCTGGAAAATTTTGGTTTTGACGAATACGACACCGAAGAAGGCGCCTATCGAGGCTACCGCGCCTACCGCCGGCAGTTGGGACTTCCTGAAAAAACACCCCCGCCTGTCGAAACCGTGCAGGTCGAACACAAAGGATACAAGCCTTTTATCATCAGCGGCCTGACCCCCGAAACGCCAGAAGCATCGCTGGAGCATTATCTCTACTCGCGCGGCATTCAGTTCATCGAACAACAGGCCGAACGCAACACCGGCCAACCCTGGGCGCTGGTGCTTTCGGCCCTGGCCCCGCATGACCCGTATATCGCGCATCGCCAATATTTCGAACGTTACGACCCGCGCCTGATTTCCCAGCCCGCCAGTTTTAGCGATGACCTTTCGGGCCGCCCGGAGATTTACCGCCGCCTGCAAACCGCCTGGCGTGATTTGGACTGGGAGCATTTTGCCCGCATCACAGCCAGTTACTACGCCTTTTGCTCGATGATTGACGACCAGGTTGGCCGCGTGTTGCAGGCATTGGAACGCACCGGGCAGGCCGAAAATACGCTGATAGTTTTTCTCTCAGACCACGGCGATTACATGGGCGCGCACCGTTTACTGCTGAAGGGCATCCCCGCTTTCGACGAGGCCTACCGCGTCCCGCTGATTTTGGCCGGGCCGGGCATTCCGGCAGGCCACAACATCTCCCAGCGCGTCAATCACCTCGACCTGGCGGCCAGCATCCGGCCCATGCTTGGCCTGGAACCAGGTGCATCCGTTCAAAACGGCTACACCCTGCTGGGGCGTTCCCTGCTCCCCTTGATTGGGAACAGCCCCGCAGACCGCGCCACGCAAAAGGAATGGTCATCTGAACTGTTCGCCGAATGTCACGGACAGCGATTCTTCTACACCCAGCGCAGCCTCTGGTGGCAACACTACAAATATGTCTTCAACGGCTTTGACCAGGATGAATTCTATGACCTGGAACGCGACCCGCATGAACGCCACAACCTGGCCCTTGAAGCTGAAGTGCGCCCATTGATGGAAGAAATGGCCGCGCGCATGTGGCAGGTCATGCACGCCACCGGCGACTACAACATGACCGAGGCCGAATACGGCATGTTCCGTTTTATGCCGGTTGGCCCGCGTTTTGGGAGAGAGTAGCCAATGAACCGCGAAAAATCCCTGGCGCTCATTAATGGCAAGGTCATCCTGCCTGAGCGCATCGCCGTAGAAAGGGCAGTCGTTGTCACCTGGCCCCCGGCTGGCACACCCCACATTTCCGCTGTGATTCCCGAAAGCCAGCTGCCGCCCCAACTCGAACGGCTGGATGTCGGCGGGCGCTGGATTGCCCCCGGCCTGATAGATATTCACATCCACGGCGCGCTTGGGCACACCTTCAACGAACCAGATGAACACGCCTTTCAGGTCATTTTAGATGAAAACGCCCGCCGTGGCGTAACCGGCCTGCTGGCGACTGTGGCAACTGCGCCCATCCACGAAATTACAGCGTCGCTGGCCTTCATCCGCCAGTGGATGTCTGCGCCGCACAACGGGGCGCAAATTCTCGGCGCGCATCTCGAAAGCCCCTACATCCACCCGGCCCAGTGCGGCGCGCTCGACCCCGGCAATCTGCGCTCGCCACA
Source organism: uncultured Anaerolinea sp. (assembly GCA_964388215.1). GTDB lineage: Bacteria > Chloroflexota > Anaerolineae > Anaerolineales > Villigracilaceae > UBA5195. The sequence goes on along the minus strand of CAYLZI010000004.1, from coordinate 24,199 downwards.
AGATGACAGCGTTGAACGCCTGCTCGAATATGCCGATGTCTTGCGGATTTTGGTGCTGGCCCCCGAGCTGCCCGGCGCGCTCGAATTAACCGCCCGCCTGGCTCAAAAAGGCGTCATCCCCGCTGCCGGGCATTGCACCGCCCGCGAAAGCGACGTGCAGGCCGCCATGCAGGTCGGCCTGCGGCACGTCACCCACCTGTTCAGCGCCATGTCCACCACCGTGCGCGAAGGCCCCTGGCGCAAGCCCGGCCTGCTCGAAACCGCCCTGGTCAACCCCGGCCTGACGGTTGAAATGATTGCCGACAACTGCCATCTGCCGCCAACCCTGATGAAGCTGGCTTACCGCTGCATCGGCGCGGAACGCCTATGCGTGATTTCAGACGCTACCAGCGGCGCGGGCCTGCCCAATGGCGTGCGCTTCCGCATGGGGCAAATGGAATATGAAGTCGCCGACGGCGTTGGCATGATGTTCGACCGCTCGGCCTTCGCAGGCAGCACCACCCTGCTCAACCAGATGATTCCCATCCTGACCGACCTGGTTGGCGTGCCGCTGCCCGAAGCCCTGCGCCTGACCAGCCTTAACCCGGCCCGCCTGCTCGGCCTCGAGCAGCGCAAAGGCAGCCTCGAAGCCGGGAAAGACGCCGACCTCGTCATTTTCGACCCCGATTTCAGCGCCTGGCGCGTCATGCAGGCCGGACGCTGGCTCACCAATGAGGATTTGCCATGACCGCTCTTTTCTCCACCACCATCGAAGCCCTGCCCGTCAGCATCTACGCCACCAACCGTGAAGCCGGGCAAGCCGCCGCCGCCCAAGCCGCCGAATTTTTGAGCCAAACCATCCAGGCGCGCGGACAGGCCAACATCATCCTCGCCACCGGCAACTCACAATTGACCTTCCTCGAAACCTTGCGCGCCCTGCCCGGTCTCAATTGGAGCAAGGTCAACATCTTTCACATGGATGAGTATTTGGGACTGGATTCCAGCCACTCGGCCAGTTTCCCGCTCTTTTTGCGCCGCCATTTTCTCGATTATTTGACTCCCCCCGCTGGAGCCTTCTTCCCGGTTCCCGGGCAACATCCCAACCCCGAACAGGCCTGCCACGAATACGAATCCCTGCTTCGAGAGCATCCCGTCGACCTGTGCGCGCTCGGCATCGGCGAAAACGGGCACCTGGCCTTCAACGACCCGCCCTATGCCGATTTCAACGACCCGGTCTGGATGAAAATTGTCCAACTCGACGACGCCTCGCGCCGCCAGCAAGTTGGCGAGGGACACTTCCCCAGCCTCGAATCCGTCCCCACCCACGCCCTCACCCTGACCATCCCCGCGCTGCTGGCCGCCCGCAAAGTGCTTGCCATTGTGCCAGAAGCCCGCAAAGCCTCCGCCGTTCAACGCTCACTGTCTGGCCCACTCACCGCCGATTGTCCCGGCAGCATCCTGCGCCAGACGCCCCACGCGCATCTGTTCCTCGACCGCGATTCGGCCAGTTTGGCCTTTCCTCATGCCTGAGACCTTCCTGCCGGTCGAACTGGTTTTCAACCCCCATTGGTGGCACAAAACGGCTGGCGTCTGCTTTGATGAGTCGTTTTACCTTGACCCGCAGGCGCGCATTCAGAATGACCTGACCATGCGGCGGGTGTTGTACCAGCGTTTTGGCACGCTTGGGCTGGGCGAGGCCGACCCACAGCCTCGCCCGGTGATTGGGTCGCCGTATGTGGCCGGCGGATTCATCATCCCGGCCCTGCTGGGGGCTGAAATCTTGTTCGCGCCCGACGCCGCGCCCCAACCCCTGCCGCGCCATCTTTCTCCGGCTGAAATTGATGCCTTTGAAATTCCCGATTGGCCGCAAACCTGGCCGATGCGCGAACTCCTGGCTCAAATGGACGCGCTCGAAGCAGAGTGGGGCCACATTCTGGGCGACTGGAACGCCGATGGCCTGCTGAACGCCGCCTACCACCTGTATGGCACCAACCTGTTCGCCGATTTTCACCTCGCGCCGCAGCGGGTCGGTCGTTTTCTAGAGAAAATCGCCGGGTTGATTGTGGATGTAGCTCTGTCCATTCGCCAGCGCGCGGGCAGCTGCTCCATCTCGGTCAATCGCATGGTCGAGCGGGTCAATCCGGCCTTGTTCCTGCACGCCAACTGCTCGGTGCCAATGATTTCGCCGCGCAGTTACCGCGCCATGCAACTGCCCATCGAACAGCAGATGGCTGCCCGCCTCCAGCCGTTTGGTATTCATCACTGCGGCGACAATTTACAGCGTTACGCCAGCGCCTACGCTGAATTGCCGCTTGCGTTTGTGGATGTGGGCTGGGGTTCCGATGTGGCCGCCTGCCGCCAGGCATTGCCCCGGGCCTTCTTCAGCCTGCGGCTCAGCCCTGTGCGCATGTTGACCTGCTCGCCGCAAGAAATCGCCGCCGATACCGAGGCCCTGTTGCAGGCCGCCGGGCCGCTCGAACGGGCCGGGGTGTGCTGCATCAACATGGACGATGGCACGCCCGATGAAAACATTCTTGCCATGCACGCTGTGGTTGAAAAATACCGCAATGGACGAACACATTAAATTACAGCCGGAGACTTTCGCATGAAAACCACTCAATTCACCAGCCGCGAACGCCTGCTGACCGCCCTCAATCACCACGAACCCGACCGCGTGCCGCTCGACCTGGGCAGCACCCAAGTCACAGGCATCAACCTGCAAGCCTACCAGCGCCTGCGCGACGGGCTGGGGCTGTCCCCGGTCGAGCCGCAAATTTGCGACGCCATTCAGGGCCTGGCCCTGCCAGACGCAGACCTTCTACAGCGTTTGGGGGTCGATGTGCGCGGCCTGTTCCCGCTCAACAGCCACAACTGGCAGATTGTGGAGCAGGAGCGCGGCGATTATTGGGAATACCACGATGAATGGGGTATCACGCATCGCAAGCCCAAACAGGATGGACTGTATTACAGCCTGTGGAAAGTGCCGCTTGCCCAACCCGAACTGACCCCGGCAGACATCGCCCGTCATCCCTGGCCGCGCATGGATGACCCCCGGCGCATTGCCGGGCTGCGTGAGCAAGCCGAGGCCTATCGCGCCGCCGGGTACGCAGTGGCGCTCAAAGACCCCTTCGCTGGGATTTTCGAGATGCCCCAGCGCATCGTTGGCATGGAAAACCTGCTGGTAATGATGGCCGCCAACAAATCCCTGACTGGCGTGCTATTCGACAAAATGGTCGAACTCAAACTCTCCTTCTGGGAAATGGCCCTGCCGCAGTTGGCCGATGTGATTGACATCATCTCCCAGGCCGATGACTACGGAACCCAGGCTTCGCAAATCATCTCCCCGCGCATGTTCCGCGACCAGCTCAAGCCGCGCTGGAAGGTAATTTTCGACCGGCTGCGCATCCTGGCCCCCAACGCCCGCCGCTTCTTCCACTCTTGCGGCAACGTGCGCCCCCTGATTCCCGATTACATCGAACTGGGGGTCGAGATTCTCAACCCGGTGCATATCCGCGCCACTGGCATGGAGCCAGTGGCCCTCAAACGTGACTTTGGAGACGCGCTGACCTTTTGGGGCGGCGGGGTAGATACCCAGGGCGTTTTGCCCAACGGCACACCCCAAGAAGTGAAAGATGACGTCCGCCGCAACATAGAAGCCCTCGCCCCCGGCGGCGGATTCGTGTTCAACACCGTCCACAACATCCAGGCCGATGTGCCAAATGAGAATCTGCTGGCAATGTATGATGCAATCAGGGAATACGGAGTGTATTAGATGGATACAAACTGGCAAGATTTCCAGACCGCCGCGCAGCGTGGCACGCCTGCCCGGGTTCCGGTGGCACTGATTGTGGATAGCCCCTGGCTGCCGGGTTACACCGGCATTGACACCCGCGACTACTTCCTTTTTCCTGACCAATGGCTAAAAATCAATCTCGATTTGCGCCAACGCTTCCCCGATGCGGTCTGGATTCCCGGTTTTTGGGTGGAATATGGCATGGCCGCAGAACCAAGCGCCTTCGGCTGCAAAATGCGCTTTTACCCCGACCGACCGCCTTCCATCGAACCTCTGCTCCCCGACCTTGAATTTTGGAGCCGCGCCCAGCCCATCAACCCCGCCGAAGATGGCCTCATGCCGCTTACCTTGCGGATGTATGCCCAAATGGAGCAGCGCCTGGCCGCCGAGGGATTAGGCATTCACATGGTCGCCGCGCGCGGCCCGCTGACAGTTGCCTCCTGGCTGACAGGCATCACCCCGTTGATGGAGGGTCTCATGACCCAGCCCGAACGGGTTAACGCGGTTCTTGAAACAGTAACCACCTCGCTGATACGCTGGCTCGAAGCCCAGCTAGGAACCCTGGGCCAGCCGCTCGGCATTTTATTGCTCGACGACCTGGTGGGCATGGTTTCGCGGCGCACTTACCAGGCGATGGTTGCGCCGCACCTCCAGCGCATTTTTGGGCATTTTTCGGGCATGTTGCGCATCTACCACAACGACACTCCCTGCCCGCACCTGCTGGAAAGCCTGGCCGGGGCCGGGTTCGATGTATTCAACTTCAGCCACCAAACCGACATTGCCCTGGTCAAAGAAAAAATGGCCGGGCGCGTGGCGCTGCTGGGCAACGTCGCCCCGCTCGACCTGGGAGCGCGAGGTACGCCGCAACAGGTCTACCAGGCCGCCACCCTCTGCCTGCAAAAAGCCGCGCCGGGCGGTGGGCTGATTCTATCGTTTGGCGGCGGCGTTTCCCCCGGCACCCCGCCCGAAAATATAGACGCCTTACTCCAAGCCGCCCGAGATTGGAAATAAAATGATGAGCCCCGACCGCTTTTTCCCTCCCGACCCATCCACCCGCAGCCTGGCCCGCGAACTTTACCAGCCGGTTGCCAGCCTGCCCATTGTATCCCCGCACGGGCACGTCGACCCGCGCCTGTTCGCCGACCCCAACGCGACATTCGGCTCCCCGGCGGATTTATTCATCATCCCCGACCACTATGTAACACGGATGCTCTATTCGCAGGGCATTCTACTGGAAGAATTAGGAATTATGAATTATGAATTAGGAAAATCCGCAACTCCTAATTCGCAACTCCTAATTCCTAATCACAGACAAATCTGGCGCACCTTCTGCCAAAACTTCCACATCTTCCGCGCCACCCCCTCTGGCATTTGGCTGACTCACGAACTGAGCGAAGTTTTCGGCATCGACGAAAAACCCTCTGCCGCCAATGCCGACCGGCTTTTTGATACCCTTTCAGAAAAGTTATCCAGCCCCGAATTTTCACCCCGCGCCCTGTTTGCGCGCTTCAACATCGAAATCCTCGCCACCACCGATGCGGCAACGGACACGCTCGAACAGCATCAGGCCATCAAAAAATCCGGCTGGGCAGGCCAGGTTCGCCCCACCTTCCGCCCGGATGCGGTTGTCAACTTTGACGCGCTGAATTGGAAGGCGAATATCGAGAAGTTGGAACAAGTCGCCAATCAACCAATTACCAATTACCAATCCTTCATTCGCGCTTTGGAAGGACGCCGCGAGTTTTTCAAGTCGATGGGCGCAACCGCCACCGACCACGCCGCGCTAACACCCGCCACCGCTGAATTGACTCTTGCTGAAGCCGACGCCATTTTCCAGCGCGCGCTTAAAGGCCAATTCCATCCCAACGACCCGGCCCGCTTCACCGCCCACATGCTGATGGAAATGGCCCGCATGAGCGTTGAAGACGGTTTGGTGATGCAGCTGCATCCCGGTTCACTGCGCAACCACAACGACATCATTTTCCAGAAATTCGGGCTGGATAAAGGCTGCGACATCCCGCTCCAAACCGAATATACCCGCAACCTGCGCCCATTGCTCAATAAATACGGAAACGACCCTCGCCTGAGCCTGCTCTTATTCACTCTCGACGAAACCTCTTACGCCCGCGAGTTAGCGACCCTGGCCGGGCATTATCCGGCGCTGAAACTTGGCCCGCCCTGGTGGTTTCACGACAGCCTGAACGGCATGGCGCGCTACTTTGACCAGGTCATGGAAACCGCCGGTATCTACAACACCGCCGGGTTCAACGACGACACCCGCGCCTTCTGCTCCATCCCGGCCCGGCACGACCTGTGGCGGCGGGCCTCTGCCACTTGGGTGGCGGGGTTGGTCGCCCGGCACATCGTTGACATGGACGATGCCCAAGAAATGATGACAGAATTGGCCGTTGGATTGGCCAAAAAGGCGTATCGCCTGTAGGGGCGAGGTTCTCTCGCCCCATTTTGGGCGGGGAGACCCCGCCCCGACATAAGGATAAAAACATGCTCTCTCCCCTTGGTCTTTCCCCTTCTTTCGGTTTTGGCGACCGGCTTGGCCTCGCCACTCCCGGCCACATCGCGGCTGTCAAAGGCACCGGTTTGGCCCCTGTTTTTGCCCAGCAGTCCATCCGCGAGAATACCCGCACGGGGCGCACCCCCCAACAGGTGATGGATGACGCCAAACGCGCTGTCGAAGCTGCCGGGTGGGACAAGCCCTGGGGCGCGGATGCCGACCACCTGAAAACGGCCGAGGATTTGCCGCCCTTCGTTCAGGCGGGCTACACCTTTTTTACCGTTGACCCCGGCGCGCATGTGGACAACGCCGCCGACACCGATCCGCTCTCGGTTTTGCAGGAAAAAGCAAAGGGCCAGGACTGGGATGAACTCTCAGCCTTGTACCTGACCGGAAACGGCGACACTGTATACGGGGCGTTCGATTCGGAATCATTGCTCAGGGCGCTGGTCAAGTATGGCAGGGCAATCAGTCACACGATTGCGATGTACCGCCGCCTTTCCGAATTAATCCCTCGCCCTTCGGGAGATGGTCAGGGTGATGGCTTCGATTTTGAAGTTTCGGTTGATGAAACCGATGCGCCGACCACCCCGCTGGAACATTTTTTCATTGCCAACGAGTTGACCCGCGCTGGAGTGAAGTTCACCAGCCTGGCCCCGCGTTTTATTGGCCGCTTCGAGAAAGGCGTCGATTACATTGGCGATTTGGCCGCGCTGGATGCGGAGTTGGCGAAGCACGCGGCGGTAACGGCTCATTTCGGCACATACAAACTCAGCCTGCATTCTGGCTCCGATAAATTCAGCGTTTACCCACTGATTGTGAAACATTGGGGCGAGCGAATCCATGTTAAAACAGCAGGGACTTCATATTTGGAAGCGCTGCGCACCCTGACCGTGACTTCACCCGCGCTGTTCGAGCAGATTTGGTCGCTCAGCCTGGAACGCTACGCGACCGACCGCGCCACCTATCACGTTTCGGCAGACCTGGCTCAGGCTCCGGCTGGTCTGCCGCTGCCAGCATTGTTGGACGATTTCCACGCCCGTGAGATTCTGCACGTTACCTTCGGTTCGGCGCTGACCGAATTTGGGTCGGAGATCAAGAACGAGTTGGCGCAGAACGCCAGTGCGTACAATGCCAACTTGCAGAAGCATTTTGCCCGCCATTTGGATTTGTTGAAATAAAACGTAGTACGCGCTGCGATTACTATGTACCACACACACCAGCCGGAGGAATTTATGTCAAACTTTGAACTTGGTGGAAAAGTTGCTGTTGTCACCGGCGGAGCGGGCGTGCTGTGCGCCGCCATGTGCCGCGAACTGGCGGCCGCGGGCGCGAAAGTAGCTGCGCTGGATTTGCGCCTGGAACCCGCCGAAACCCTGGCCGCTGAACTGGGCAATGGGGCGATTGGCGTGGCCTGCAACGTGCTGGATAAGGCCAGCGTCGAAGCCGCCGCTCAAAAAGTAGTTGAAACTTTTGGCCGCGTGGACATCCTGATAAACGGCGCGGGCGGCAACAAGCCGCAGGCCACCACCAACCCAGAGCAGTCCTTTTTTGACCTGCCCGCCGACGCCCTCCGCTGGGTGTTTGACCTGAACCTGATGGGCGCGATTCTGCCCTCGCAGGTTTTCGGCAAAATCATGGCCCAGCAAAAAAGCGGCGTCATCCTCAACATCTCCTCGATGAACTCCTTCCGCCCGCTGACCCGCATCCCGGCCTATTCGGCGGCCAAGGCCGGGGTGAGCAATTTCACCCAGTGGCTGGCGGTGCACATGGCGCAGGAATACTGCCCGGAGATTCGCGTCAATGCCCTGGCCCCCGGCTTTTTCGTTGGCGACCAGAACCGCCGCCTGCTGCTCAACGAGGACGGCTCGCTGACCCCGCGCGGCCAGCAAATCATGTTGCACACCCCCATGGCGCGTTTCGGCGTCCCCGAAGATTTGCTCGGCACGTTGATGTGGCTGGTCTCGCCTGCCTCGGCCTTCGTCACCGGGATTGTCGTGCCGGTGGATGGGGGTTTTTCGGCGTTCAGTGGCGTGTAAATATATTGCGTAGCTACTCACGGCGCTCTTTTTTTCGCCCAATTCGGCGGGCTGAAGCCCTGCCTCATAACAAAAAAGCCCTTCGGGCTGCCAGGCAAGTCGGCTGAAGCCGACTTCCATGCCCTGAGGCTGGGACTGCGTAGCGTCCCGCCGATTCATGCCAGGAAACTGCATTGTGTGTAAATACGCGTAGTGCGTGTTCCGTAGTGGATTTGCCCGACGAAACACGCAAAAGGATGAAAAGCCATGCTCGTCTCTCAAAAAACCTCCCCGCCCGGCCAACTTCTGACTGAATCCGAAATCCGCACCACCCTTGCACAGGCCCTCGAACGCCAGTTCACCAACCAACGCCTGCTCGTCCTGATTCCCGACCACACCCGCTCACTGCCTCTGCCGTTTTTATTCCGCGCGCTGGTCGAAATCCTGTCCAAGGCCCGCCAACTCGACTTTATGGTTGCTTTGGGTACGCACCCGGCTTTATCTTCTGACAGCCTTAATCAACTCGTCGGTATCACGGCGAATGAACGAAACACGCAATACGCAACCATTGGCCTGCTCAACCATGCCTGGGACGACCCCACCGCCCTGACCTCCATCGGTGTCATCGAACAGGGCCAAATCAAGCAGATAGCGGGCGAACACTGGCATTCGTCCCTGCCTGAGCGGGTCGATATCCGCATCAACCGGGCGGCCCTGGCCTATGACCATATCCTGATTCTCGGCCCGACCTTCCCGCACGAAGTGGTCGGTTTCTCGGGCGGAGCGAAATACCTGTTTCCCGGCATTTCTGGCCCGGAAATGATTAACGCCACCCACTGGCTGGGCGCGCTGGCCGGGGTGGTCGGGACGATTGGCATCAAGGACACGCCCGTCCGCGCCATGATTCACGCTGCCGCCGAGAAATTGCCCACGCCGGTCACACTGATTGCGCTGACGGTCGAAGGTCATGACCTGAGCGGTCTCTTTATCGGTGACCATCTCTCCGCCTGGAGCGCCGCCGCCGATTTATCGGCCCAGCGCCACATCCGCTGGTGCGAGAAACCTTTCCAACGGGTGCTTTCCTGCGCCCCGCAGATGTACGATGAACTCTGGACCGGCGCGAAGGCGATGTACAAACTCGAACCGGCGGTCGCCGTTGGCGGCGAGGTCATCATCTATGCCCCGCACCTGGATGTCGTCAGCCACGTACATGGCAAATACATCTACGAAATCGGCTATCACATCCTGCCCTATTTTTTGCAGGATTGGGAACGCTTCAAGCACATCCCGCTCGGCGTACTGGCGCATTCGACGCACGTCCGCGGCTCCGGCATTTGGGACGCGAAGCGCGGCCTGGAAAAACCGAATGTCAAAGTCACGCTCGCCAGCCAAATACCACCCGAAGACTGCGCCCGGCTTAACCTGGGCTACCTCGACCCGGCCAGCATCAACATCAACGATTGGAAAGACCGCGAGGGCGAGGGCATTCTCTACGTCCCCAAGTCCGGGGAAATATTATATAGACTCAGGAGATAACAAATGGACAAAGCCAATTTTGGCATCATGGGTTTGGGCGTCATGGGTCACATGCTCGCCCTCAATATGGAACGCAACGGCTTCAGAGTCGCTGGTTATGATTTGGATGTAGGAAAAGTCCGGGCTTTCGGGGCGGATTCCGCTGGAAAGAATCTGGTTGCCTGCGAGAGCCTTGACTCCTTCCTCGCCACCCTGGAACTGCCTCGCCGTATCCTGATGATGGTCCCCGCTGGAAAGCCCGTCGACGCGGCGATTACCTCGCTCAAGCCGCATCTCGCCAAAGGAGATTTGCTCATCGACGGCGGCAACACCCTTTTTACAGACACCGAGCGTCGCTCAAAAGAACTCGAAACCGCCGGCATCATCTACATCGGCACAGGCGTCAGCGGCGGAGAGCAGGGCGCGCTCTGGGGCCCGGCCATCATGCCCGGCGGCCAGCCCGAGGCCTGGGAACTGGTCAAGCCCATTTTCGAGGCCATCGCCGCCAAAGTTGGGGTCGACCCAAGTGTCTGCCCTGGTGACCCCGGCGAACCTTGCGTGGCCTACATGGGGCCGCGCGGCGCGGGGCACTATGTCAAGATGGTGCATAACGGCATCGAATACGGCGACATGCAGTTGATTGCCGAAGCCTACGACATCCTCCATCGCGGGCTGGGGCTGAACAACTCCCAATTGCACGAGGTCTTTGCCGAGTGGAATCGCGGCGAACTCGAGTCGTACCTGATTGAAATTACCGCCGAGATTTTCACCAAAACTGACCCTGAAACCGGCTTCGCCGTGGTTGACCTGATTTTGGACGAGGCCCAGCAAAAAGGCACCGGCAAATGGACAAGTCAGAACGCCCTCGACCTGGGCGCGCCCACCCCAACGATTAACGCCGCCGTCGAGAGCCGCATCGTTTCGGCCTACAAGCAGGAACGTGTCGCCGCCTCCACGGTTTTGACCGGCCCTGAAACAAAAATCTCCGGCGAACCAAAGGCAATTATCGATGCCGTGCGCGATGCGCTCTACGCCGCCAAGATTTGCTCCTACGCCCAGGGCTTTGGCCTGCTGCGCATGGCCGGCCAGGAATATGACTACCACCTGAACTACGGCGAGATTGCCAAAATCTGGCGCGGCGGCTGCATCATCCGCGCCCGCTTCCTTAACGACATCCGCGCCGCTTTTTCGCGCAACCCCGACCTGCCCAACCTGATGGTCGACCCCGAATTTGCCAAAGCCATGAACACCCGCCAGGCCGCCCTGCGCAAAGTGGTGGCGTTGGCTGCCGAGAGCGGCATCCCGGCCCTGGCCTTTAGTTCGGCCCTGGCCTATTACGACGCCTATCGCAGCGCCCGTCTGCCCGCCAACCTGACCCAGGCTCAGCGCGACTACTTCGGCGCGCACACCTATCGCCGCGTGGATAAAGAAGGCGTTTTCCATACCGAATGGCAGTGATTAGCATGTCATTGCGAGGGCGTTCTTTGCCCGAAGCAATCTTCGCTCAAACGGTAAATGCCCTCGATAGTATGTTTCCTTATAACGGGAGATTGCTTCGTCGGGCTACGCCCTCCTCGCAATGACATAACCCCAAAAGGAGCAACCAATGAAATACGGACTCAACCTCAAACCCGAAGCCGCCCTCGACTTCCTCTCCCTCGGCGCGCTGGTGCATCGTCTCGACCCCGGCATTGTCCCCTTCCGCAAGGCCACCGAATGCGCCATCCACGTCAGCGGCGGCGAGTTCAACTGCGCCGCCAACCTGGCCGATTGCTTTGGCCTGAAAACCGGCATCGCCACCGCTATGGTTGATTATCCGATTGGCGACCTGATTGCCGAGCGCGTGCGGGCGATGGGCGTCCAACCGTTCTACAAGCAGTTCAAGCACAACGGCGTCAACGGCCCGAACATGGCGACGGTCTATAGCGACCGGGGCTTTGGCGTGCGTGCGCCGGTTGTCTTTTATAACCGCGCCAACGAAGCCGCCGCCCAACTCAAACCCGGCGATTTTGATTGGAGCGCCATTTTCGGCGCGGGCGCGCGCTGGTTCCACAGCGGCGGAATTTTCTCGGCTCTCTCCGAAAACACCGGCGAACTGATTATCGAAGCGATGCAGGCCGCCAAAGCCTCCGGCGCGGTCACTTCCTTCGACCTGAACTATCGCGCCAAACTCTGGAACATCTGGGGCGGGCAGGAAAAAGCCGTTTCGGTCGTCCGCCGCATCGTCGAAAACGCAGATGTGTTGGTCGGCAACGAGGAGGACCTGCAACTCGGTCTCGGCGTCTCCGGCCCCGAGGTCAAAGCCAAATCCAAACTCGACCCGAGCACCTTCTTTGGCATGATTGACAACGTCGTTGCGAAATTCCCCAACGTCAAAATCGTCGCCACCACCCTGCGCGAAGTCCACTCAACCAATCATCATTCCTGGGGCGCAGTCGCCTGGATTGACGGCCAGACCTACGTTTCCCCAACCTGTGAATTGAACGTCTACGACCGCGTCGGCGGCGGCGATGGCTTCGCTTCGGGCTTTTTCTACGGCCTGCTAACCGGCCAGGCCGAACAGGAAGCCCTCAACCTGGGCTGGGCCCACGGCGCGCTGCTGACCACCTTCCCCGGCGATACGACCATGGCGACCGCTGACCAGGTGCGGGCCTTCGCCAAAGGCGGCTCGGCGCGGATTCAGAGGTAATGGCGACTTTTCAGCAGCCCTCATATTCGTTCGATGCACTTTTCCCTGCCCTTCCCCCGGCGGGGGAAGGGCAGGGGCTGGGGTGAGTGAAACTTAACGACTTTAGGAAAACCCTGTACAATTGGTACCCTCGGGTGACGCGATTTGTTAAGATTCGAGTATAATTTAAGAACGAGTTGGGCAACGTTGGGACCCCGGTTTGATTGCGTTGTCCCCTCCCGCAAAGGATGCGGGAACCCCCTATGACTAAAGTTCCTGGCAGGCAGTGAGGAGAATGACAAATACCCTAGCGCGCGCGCGCGCCATTATATTAATGGTTGAAGGAAAGAAAACCGAGCGACCTTCTTTTGCAGCCCAATTGCAGAAGAAGGATTTTACTGTTATATCTGTGCCAAATGGCGCCGAGGCAGTTGCCCGTTTGGGCGAACTCGCCCCCGATTTAGTTGTCGTCAACGCCGCTTCGATTGGCTCCACCGGAGTGCGAATCTGTCAGTCGCTGCGCGACAAGCAGGATGAGCACCTCCCAATTGTGCTAATCGTGGATGCCGGTAAAACCGTCGAGAAATCCGTAGCCGATGTTGTCATCAATCTGCCCTTCACGGTGCAGAAACTGGTCAATCGCATCAAACCCCTGCTGCCCGGAGACGGGAACAACATCATTCACGCCGGCCCCATCCGCCTCGACCTTGAACATCGCAGAGTCAAATGTCTGGCGCGGAACACCCGCCTGACGCCTCGCCTGGCCTCCTTGTTGCAGGTATTGCTCCAGCATCGTGGCGAAGTCATTGAGCGCGAAGAAGTATTCAAAAAAGTGTGGGACACAAATTACACCGGCGACACCCGCACCCTCGATGTCCACATCTCCTGGCTGCGGCGCGCCATCGAGATGGACCCCGACCATCCGCGCTTCTTGCACACGGTTCGCGGAGTTGGCTACCGGCTGGATGTGTAGTTTGCGTCTCGCACTTCGGTTATAATCCCCCCTTATGCAACCCAATATTGTTGGAATTCGCTTTAGCAAAGTAGGCAAAGTCTACCATTTCGATTCGTCCCTTGTGACCGATTTACAGGTGGGCGAATATGTCGTTGTTGATACTGCCCGAGGGCGGCAAATTGGCGAGGTGACCCAACGCGTCGAAAACCCGGCCCCCCCCCCCGAAGGGACGTGGAAACCCATTGAGCGCCGCGCCAGCGCCGCCGACCTGTTGTTGCGCCAGCAATGGCAACAAAAACAGACCGCCGCCATGATTGAATGCCGCGCCCGGTCCGCTGAACTCAAACTGGATGGCGTTAAAATCATCGCCGCCGAGTATTCTTTCGATGGCGCTCGCCTGGCCTTCATGTTCAGCACCGAGACAGAAGACAAAGTTGACCTTAAATCTTTGCGCAAAGACATGCAGCGTGTTTTCCCTGAAACGCAGGTCGAAATGCGCCAGATTGGCCCACGCGACGTGGCAAAAATGTTGGGTGGGATGGGAGCCTGCGGCCTCGAAACGCGCTGCTGCTCCAAATTCCTGACCGATTTCAGCCCCATTTCTATTAAAATGGCTAAGGAGCAAGGCATTTCGCTCACCCCTAGCGAAATCACCGGCATGTGTGGGCGTTTACGTTGCTGTCTCATCTACGAGTACGAGCAGTATGTGGCCGCCCGCAAGGAACTCCCCAAGCGCAACAAACGCGTCGTCACGCCCGACGGCGAGGGCAAAGTGCTGGATGTCTTCCCCCTGCGTAACGTCATCCTTGTTGAACTCGACCCAAAGGCCAGCGACCGCCCGCAAGACCGCCCGGAACGCCCCATTTGGCGCGAATTTCACCGCGAGGTTGTCGAACCCTGGGACGAACTGGAAGCCCTGCGGCGCAAATCTGAATCCCCCTGCGACAAGCACGAAGGGGGAAACTGCGATTGTGGAAAAAGCGAGAACCGAAATCCGACAATCGAAACTCAAAACTCGAAACCAGAAAATCGAAACCCGAAACCCGAAAATCGAAAATCAAAATTCCAAAACCGTAAATCGTAAACCATGCAAACTCCTGGCACCTGGGACACCCCCCAACGCATCCTGGTCATCTTGGCTCACCCGGATGACCCGGAATTTTTTTGCGGCGCAACCCTGGCAAAATGGGCGCAGGCCAACCACGACATTCACTATTACCTGCTGACCTGCGGCGACAAAGGCCGCAATGACCATAACAAAGACATCCCCGGCGATGAACTTTGCTCAATGCGCCATGCTGAGCAGCGCGCCGCCGCCGATGTGATTGGCGTCAAAACGGTCGAGTTTGATCCCGCCCCGCTTCGCTCTGGGGACTTTGACCAAGAAGACGGTTACCTCGTCCCAAGCCTGGAATTGCGCCGCAAGGTAGTGCGCGTCATTCGGCGGTTCAAACCGACTGTGCTTGTAACATGCGACCCCCAGTTTCTGTTTTCCCCCTTCGGCATCAACCACCCCGACCACCGCGCCGCCGGGCAGGTGGTACTGGATGCTGTTTTTCCCGCCGCTGGGAACGAGTTATTCTTCCCCGAGTTATCTGGCGAGGGCTTCTTGCCCCACATGCCCAGGGAAATCTGGGTTTCATTGACTGCCCAGCCGACTGTTACCCTCGACGTAACCGACCTGTGGGAGACAAAAATCCGCGCGCTCAAGGAACATAAATCCCAAATTGGCGACCCGGCCAAACTGGAGGAGCGCTTGCGCAGCCGCCACACCGAAGATTCAATTCTGGAAAATCCGCGTTATGAAGAGAAGTTCCGGGTGATTAAATACGGATAATCGCATGTGAAAAAATCGAGGAAGATATGATGAAACCTGGCGCTATTCCTACTCTCCTCCTTCTCTGCTTCCTCCTGGCGGGCTGCGCCCCGCTGGTAAACTTTTTCAACCCGCCCGATCCCAACTCATGGGTGCTGGTCTGGAGCGATGAGTTCGACCAGCCCAATGGCAGCGCCCCCGACCCAAACAAGTGGAATCACCAGAAAGGCGGCTCAGGCTGGGGCAACGCCGAATCGCAATATTACACCGACAGCCGCGAAAATTCCTACATCCAAGATGGGATGCTGGTCATTAAGGCCAACAAAGAATACATGATGGGTCGCGATTACACCTCCGCGCGCATGACCACCCAATTCAAAGGCGACTGGCAGTATGCGCGAGTCGAAATCCGCGCTAAATTGCCCAACACCCAGGGCATCTGGCCTGCCTTCTGGATGCTGCCATCCAAGATGACATACGGAATTTGGCCCACCAGCGGCGAAATTGACATCATGGAGATGATTGGCAAAGAGCCATTCCGCTCTTACGGGACTTTGCATTACGGCAACCCACACACCCACACATCCGGCATCTATGATTTGCCCGCCGGTCAGACCTTCGCCGACGATTTCCACGTTTTTGCGATGGAATGGGAACCAGAAGAGTTTCGTTGGTATGTGGATGACAATCTCTTCTACACCAAAAATGACTGGTTTACCTCCAGCAAACAGGCTCCCTACCCGGCGCCCTTCGACCAGGAATTCCACCTGCTCATCAACATGGCGGTCGGCGGGCGCTGGCCGGGCTACCCCGACGAAAGCAGCGCCTTCCCCCAATATCTTTACGTGGATTATGTCCGCGTGTACCAGCACCCCCAACCGTAACGCGGAATTCATTCCGCGCCCTGTTCTGCAAAGGATTTTTTATGACAGACTTTTACGCAGAAGCCAAAAAACTCTTCCCCTACACCCAGGCCATGCGCCGTGACTTCCATGCGCACCCCGAACTCGGCCACCAGGAAGTGCGCACCGCAGGCGTAGTGGCGAAGGAACTGCAAGCATTGGGATTAGAAGTGACCACCGGGGTTGGAAAAACCGGCGTGGTGGCGCTGATTGATGGAGCGAAGCCTGGCCCCACCCTGCTGCTGCGCGCCGATATGGACGCATTACCCATCCTCGAACAGACCGGGGCCGAATACGCCTCGCAGACCCCCGGCGTGATGCATGCCTGCGGCCACGATGCCCACACCGCCATCTTGCTGACGGTTGCCAAACTGCTCAACGGCATTCGCGGCGAGTTGCCCGGTTCCGTCAAACTGGTCTTCCAGCCCGCAGAAGAAGGCATGGGCGGCGCGGAGGGGATGATAACTGACGGGGTGCTGGATAACCCCAAAGTGGATGCGACCCTCGGCCTGCACATCTGGAACGAGAAGCCGGTTGGCTGGCTGGGGCTGGCAGCCGGCCCCACCATGGCCGGAACGGAGATATTCAAGGTACGAATCAGCGGCACGGGCGGTCATGGGGCAATTCCCAACCTGGCTGTAGACCCCATTCTGGCCGGGGCGCAGGTTGTCGGCGCGCTGCAAAGCATCGTCTCGCGCAACACGCCCCCGCTCAAGGGAGCAGTTGTCAGCGTGACGACCTTCCACGGCGGCGAGGCGTTTAACGTCATCCCGCCGCATGTTGAACTGACCGGCACCATCCGCACTTTTGACCTGGATGTGCGCGAGATGGTTCTGCGCCGCTTCGACGAGATTGCGCATGGCGTGGCGGGCGGCCTGGGCTGCGTTGCCGAAATTGAGCATACCCGCATGACCCCCGCGCTCATTAACGATGCCTGCACAACCCAGGTGGCGCAGGATGTGGCGAGGCACATTTTGCCCGATAGCCGCATTGATTCAACCGGGCCGTTTACAATGGGCGGTGAAGATTTCGCTTTTATGATGGAAAAAGTCCCTGGGCTATTCATGTTCGTTGGCTCGGCCAACCCTGCAAAGGGGTTAGATTACGGACATCACCACCCCAAGTTTGATATTGACGAGGCTTCGCTGCCGCGCGCCGCGGCGCTGATGGCGGCAACAGCGGTCGAGTTACTGCAACGCTGATGGCTTGGGGAAGGCTGCAGCGGGGTATGTCACGGTAGAATGATAAAGGGCCGGTCACGTTTGGTGGCCGGCCTGTCTGTTTTACAGGAAATCGTATTTTTCGGCTCTACTGTTTTTGGTGTGAAATCCCGTAAGGGCGAACCGTCATGCGCGAAAAATCATCTTGTTATGCCCTGGGCGGTTCGCCCCTACACTGCGTCACGTTAAAAACGATAGAGCCTATTTTTTACATCCCAAAACCGTTTGACCGTAGCGGACTGAAATTCCAACATCGTTGAAAGATTCAATTTCATAGAGATAATCTGTGGCGAGCGGCGCGAAATCTACATATTCGGTTGCGTCTGCTTTGAGTTTGAAGACTGTGATGCCGTTTCGGTACAGGGTATAGCCGGTTTCGCCAGTCACATCGGGCCAGCGCAGGGTGATGGCTGTGCGGGGCGAGCAGACAATTTGAACCACGCTTAACCGGGATGGGGCTTCTGGCAGGGGCAGAAATGGCACAGGCGGCAGGAAGGAGAAGTCTATGGGGTCTTTGAGGGTGGCGGCGCTGACCCAGCAATTCCCGGAGGAAGTTTTTACCCATAACCAGGAACTATCGCGGTTGCGTCCTTCGGCTGTGGCGGTGCGGTTGGAGAGGAAGTTTGTTACCTGGTTGTAGTGGGTAGAAGGCCCCAGGCGGCAGTTGGCGTTTGTGTTAAAGGTGATGGTCGGAAAATCAATCGGCGTGGGAAGGAGAGTCGGCTGGGTCGCTTGCGTTTCGGTTGGCAAAGTAGTTTCGGTGGTCAGGGCCTGCGGCGCGGTGGGGGTGGCGGTTGGCGCGGCAGGAAGCAGGGTATTTGTTGGCGCTGCGGTGGATGTAGGAGGCGGCAGCGTTTCAGGTGTTGCGGTTTGCAGGGGCAGCCCTGGCGTAGGTGGAAGCAGTCCTTGGGGCAGGGCGCAGGAGGTGAGCAGGAGCGAGAGGTACAACCCCACCAGCAGGAATGTTTTTAGGTTCATGGTAGCTCCAGTTCATAGCAATTTCAGGTTTTGTAAAAGTACAATCAAGTATAACTGGTATGAGCGGTTTTTATCGCCGTCAGGGGCGGGAAACTGAACGATGAAACGCATTTTCTGGGCCAGTCTTGCCTGTTCTCGCGTTAAAAAACCGCCAGGACACTCGTCCTGGCGGGGCGGGAGCGATGAAGCGGCGGGTTACTCGACCTTGCGCCCACCCTTGAGCGTTTCCTGAAGTTTTTGCAGCCCATCCGTGTCGCCTTTGGCCGCCAGGGTTGCCTGCTCTACCCAGCCAGCCGGTTCCATGTATTTGTACCCGGCGCCATCCAGCGTTTCACGCAGTTTCCCCAGGTCGGCTTTGGCCAGTTGGGCAAAGGTTGTAATGCCTATGCCCCCCAGCAATTTTGATACCTTCGGGCCAATACCCTCAATGATGGTCAGGTCATCGGGTTTGTTTTCAACTGGGAGTGGTTCGGCGCGGGGATGTTCCTCGTGCCCATGCGCTTCGTGAGCGGGTTCTTCCTCTTGCTTAAGCCAGCCTTTTTGCGAAACCCACCAACCCAGGAATACCATGACGAGGAAAACTGCCAGCGCCACCCAAACCATCCACCCGATGCCGCCTTCGCTTCCGCCTTCTGCCAAAACAATTGAATACATGCCTGCCTCCTTTTTTAGACTATGTATGTATTTTATCGCAAGAGGCGCATCTCGTGCCACATTGTATGGTATATTCGCCGCCATGCACCAGCCGCCGCCTGTTTCGCAGGTTTTAACCCTGCTCGGAATTCCGCATTGTGTTTTCCGTCATACCGGGCAGGTGACTTCGCTGGAGCAGGCCGCCAGCGAGCGGGGGCAAACGATGGCCCAGGTGACGCGCAGCATCGTTTTTCGACTGGGCAAAGGGAAGTTTGTTATGGTGCTGGTGGCTGGCCCGGGACAAATCTCATGGCCGGCTTTGCGGGATTATCTGGGACAACCACGATTGACCCTGGCGACCGAGGCAGAAGTCCTGGCTGTCACCGGCTACCGCATCGGAACAGTCTCTCCGCTTGGGCTGCCTCCGCCCTTGCGCATTTTGGCAGACGAAAATGTCTTCCAGCCTGAAGAAATTTCACTCGGCTCGGGCGAACCCAACGTGGGCATCATCCTCAAATCTGCCAACCTGCGCCGCGCCCTGGGTGAAATTGAAATTGGCAGGTTCACTTAGCCGGGCGTGGCAAGAGCCAAAACCTTGCAGGTTTTTGACTTTCAGGTGGATTGGGCTACAATTTGGCTATGAAAATTACACAGGCCATTGGCTTCGAGCAATTTATTCAAAACCTTCCCGATTATTACACCGAATTTGACCGGGATATTGTTCGACGCGCCTACGAAATGGCCGCCGAAGCGCATTCCGAACAAAAACGCCAATCGGGCGAGCCATATATCAATCATTGCGTAGCAGTTGCCAACATCCTGGCTGAAATGCGCATGCCCTCCGACGTCGTCGCCGCCGGGCTGCTCCACGATACGGTGGAAGATACTGCCATCACTCTGGCCGATTTGCAAGTCAAATTTGGTGATGTGATTGCCAACCTGGTAGATGGCGTGACCAAACTCGACAGCCTGCCGCGCGTTTCGCGCAGCGACCTGGTCAATGATGAGATTGCATCTGTCCCATTAACCGATGAACAGGTCTCAAAACGCAAGAGACAAATCACCATTGAAGCCCTGCGCAAAACCTTCCTGGCCATGAACGAAGATGTGCGCGTGGTGTTGATTAAACTGGCCGACCGCGTACACAACATGCGTACCCTGGGGTTTACCAAACCCGAAAAACAGAAACGGATTGCCCAAGAGACGCTCGACATTTACGCCCCACTCGCCAACCGCCTGGGAATCTGGCAAATTAAATGGGAATTAGAAGACTTATCGTTTCGCTACGTCAACCCAGAAAAATACAAAGAAATCGCCGAGCAAATTGCCGATAGGCGCAGCGTGCGCGAGGAACAAATCAGCGAAATCACCGAACATCTTTCACGGGTGCTGCATCAAGCAGGCATCAAGGTCGAAATCCGAGGGCGGCCCAAGCACATCTACTCGATTTACAAGAAAATGATGCAGAAGGGCAAAGCCTTCGAAATGGTGCGCGATATTCGGGGCGTGCGTCTGATGGTGGCCGATGTTCCGGCTTGTTATTCGGCCCTGGGCATTATCCACAACCACTGGCGGCCCATCCCCGGCGAATTTGACGATTACATAGCCGCGCCCAAAGACAACTTCTACCAATCCCTGCACACTGCCGTAATTTATGATGATGGCAAACCGCTCGAAGCGCAAATCCGCACGACCGAAATGCACCAAAACGCCGAATATGGCATTGCCGCGCATTGGCGATACAAAGAAGGCGGCTCACGGCGCGACGCGAAATACGAACAGCACATCTTGTGGTTGCGCTCGATGATGGAGTGGAAACAGGATGTGAACGACGCCCAGGAATTTGTCGATTCGATGAAAACCGACGTGTTTGAAGACCGTGTCTACGTCTTCACCCCCAAGGGCGACATCATTGACCTGCCATCTGGTTCCACCCCGATTGATTTTGCCTACCATGTTCACACCGATGTCGGCCATCACTGTCGCGGCGCGAAGGTGGATGGCAAATTGGTGACGCTCGACTATGTGCTAAAAACCGGCCAGCGCATCGAAATCTTAACCGCCAAACAGGGCGGCCCCAGCCGCGATTGGCTCAACACCTCGCTTGGCCTGGTCAAAACCCAGCGGGCGCGCTCCAAAATTCGGCTGTGGTTCAAAAAACAGGACCGTGAGCAAAACCTGGCGCAAGGGCGCGCCATGCTCGAACGCGAATTCCGCCGCCTGGGGTTGGGCGAAATCAACCTCGAAATCCTCGCCCGCCAATTAGAATACAAAAATCCCGACGAGATGTTCGTTGACCTGGGCTGCGGCGACCTGCCCATGAACCGGGTGATTGGGCTAATTTCTGAACAAGAAACCACCGACGAACTGGTTGCTTCGGCCCCCAAGGCAGAGCCGACCTCCACCGACGCTGTTTCGGTGGTGGGCTTGCGCGGCATTTTGGCGACGACGGCCAAATGCTGCAACCCAACCCCTGGAGACCCCATTATTGGCTACATTACACGCGGGCGCGGCGCCACCATCCACCGGCAAGATTGCCCAAACGTGTTGCGGGCCACTGTCAATGAACGTGAGCGGCTTGTGCGGGTCAGTTGGGGCAAACCCACGAACACCTACCCCGTCCCAATTCGCGTAACAGCCTTCGACCGGCAGGGCCTGATGGGCGACATCTCGAACTTGTTGACAGGCGAGGGTGTTAACATTGTCGATGTCAAAGTGAAAGTTGACCACGCCCACGAAAAAGCCGATACCGCCGATATCCGGCTGGTGGTAGAAGTGCGCGATATTGCCCACCTGAGCCGGGTGCTGACCCGCATGGAAAACCTGGCAAACGTGCTCGATGCGCAGCGGATGCGCAGTAATTGAAGACTGCCTATCCTGGCACTCCAAGATTTTTATGCCTACAGCCCTTCTCTCTGTCCACGACAAAACCGGACTTCTGGATTTCGCCAGCGGCCTGGCCTGCCTCGGCTGGGCTTTGCTTGCCTCAGGCGGGACGGCGAAACTGCTCCGCGAGAACGGAATCACCGTCACTGAAGTCGCCGAGTACACCCAATCACCCGAAATCCTCGCCGGGCGGGTCAAGACCCTGCATCCGGCCATTTACGGCGGGCTGCTGGCGCGCCCAACCCTGGCCGACCATCAGGAACTGCTCAATCTCGGCTGGGATTACATCAATCTGGTGGTTGTCAATCTCTACCCTTTCGAGGCAACCATTGCCAGGGCCGAGGCATCTGACGAGGAAATTATCGAAAATATTGATATTGGCGGGGTCTCATTGATTCGCGCCGCCGCCAAGAATCACGCCCGGGTCACCTTGGTCTGCCACCCGTCAGATTATGTATCGGTGTTAGATGCGCTCAAAAGCGGGGAGATTCCGCCCGAGATGCGTAAACGGCTGGCTGTTAAGGGGTTCCAATTAACGGCGCATTACGATACGGTGATTTCAACGCACTTAGCAGGGCGCGAAACGTAAAATAAGCGCAGGCAAACGCCAGCCAGGGGGTCTTTCAGGTGAATGTTCACGAAAGCGATGACCGAATCTCGTCAAACATTCCCTGCCCGCCCCAGTCTGTTAGCGCCCAGGCGCCGGTTTCGGGGCTGGCGCGTTTTTCCAGGTCGGTAAATTCGGGGTTCTTGAGCGCGGCATGAATAACGGTATCGTAAGCCGCCAGGGTCTCGTTTTCGGCAGGGGTCATGCCTTTCGACGCAAAGGCCGATAGCGCCAGCGTGTACAGGTGGGTGTAAGGCAGCGGCTCGCCGCGCTGTTCTAATATTTCGCGCAAGATTTTGCGGGCATAGTTGGCATCCAGCGGAAGGCGGGCCGGGCGCGGCTTTTGGGCTTTTTTCCAGTGGATTTGGATGGATTCTTGTTCCCCGCGCAGGGCCAGCCCGCTGATGTCGAATCCCGTTAGACGGGCGGCGAGCAAGGCGGATGAGATAAATCCCGGCTCTGGCTCAGTCAGCAGGCCAAAAAACGGGATCCCCGCTGGGATTTTTTCAGCCAGGTTGCCGAACAGG
Organism: uncultured Anaerolinea sp.; assembly: GCA_964388215.1. Classification (GTDB taxonomy): domain Bacteria; phylum Chloroflexota; class Anaerolineae; order Anaerolineales; family Villigracilaceae; genus UBA5195. The sequence continues at coordinate 1,190 of CAYLZI010000004.1, read as the reverse complement.
GCTTTGAGGGCTTCGGCGTGCCAGTTCCAATCGTAACGGCGGCGGCGCAGCGCGCTCTTAAATGGGCCAATCGCTGCGCGCCCCCATAGCCAGCCGGCCCACAGCGCAGAAAGCGTCCAAAAGGCCTGGTTGGGGCGCGGCAGCACCCCGGCCACGGCCTGCAGCGGAATTTCGCCCAATTCAGCGGTCAGCGCGCGCAACGGCCCTTCGTAGATGCACAGCCCGCCGCTTTCGGGCGGCTCTTCGGGCCAGAGCGTGTGTGGCGTGGGTGAGATTTCTTCGTTTCCCAGGGTTTTTACCGCTGCCTCGAGCGCCATCCAAACATTGTTTTCTCGGAAGATGCCGGGGAAGGTCAATTGTTTGGGGCGGGGGCGTTCCGCCGGGTGGGGCCAGAGTGAATTGGCGGCGTCGAAGGCCCAGAGCAACAATGCCAACATGCAGCGGCGGCGCTCATCGCTGGCGGTAATGGCATCGAGACGGTTGACCAACGTGCCGAGGGCATACACGGCGCGCGGTTTGTAGATGTCGAGGGCTTCCTGAGCGGTTGGGCGGTCGGGGTCGTTGGGTGGGGCAATCCGCCCGAGGGCGCGCGAACGGTGCAGGTTGTCGGTACGCGACCAGTCTGAGGCGCGTTCCAGGTCGTCGGCTGTGGCGGGATGTTCGCCGCCAGAGCCGCAGGCGCAGTTGTAGATGCGCCCGGTGAGCGTCCCGTTGCGGCTGTCCCATAAAAAGGCTTCAGCGGGCAGTTCGCGCCCACAGTTGGCGCATTTGGTGAGATAAAGGGATTGAAGGTGGGTTTCGAGCCGCTCGTTATCCTTGCGAGCCGAGGCCAGTTCTGCCAGGGCGGCCTGTAAGTCGGCCAGGGTGGGCGGGTGGGCGGATAGGTCGAGCAGGAAGCGATTGACGGGGTTCCCGGCTGTCACCAATACCCGCGCCCCGGCGCGCGCCATCTCAACGGCGAATTGGGGCGAGGAACCGAAGGGGTCTAGCACCCAAAGCCCCAGCGGGGTCTGTTCCGCGAGAAAGGCCCGGGCCACGCCCTCTGGCGTGGGCGGCAGGTAACGCGCCAGAGGGCCGGAAGCGTCTGGTTTTAATCCAGAAAAATAAGGCATGGACGGGGCGAAATCCATGTCTTTAGTATAACGTCAGTTCGGGTTAGGGCAGTAAGACAATTGGCGAATGAAAGCCAA
>CAYLZI010000003.1:0-45747 GCA_964388215.1 uncultured Anaerolinea sp. | reverse complement strand
ACGGCACAGAGGCCTGTACTGACACCGACACCCTCGGCGCGAACGCCAGCAAAGGCTACTGGTCGCTTTCGGTGACTTGCGACACGGGCAGCCTGCCTTCGGGCTTCGTGGGCGGCGTGAAAGTGACCTCAACAGAAGACATCCTGGCCGTTGGCCGCGCTCACCTTGGCGCGCAAGTGACCACTTACAACGGTTTCGATGCCGGTTCGCCGGATGCCTACGTCCCAATGCTCTTCCGCAAGGCGTTTGGCGGCTCCTACAATGCCGCGCTCTACCTGCAAAACGTGGGTGCTGCCGAGGCAGGCGTAACGATTAAATACGTTAACAATGCTGGCGTAGAGGTCGCAACCCAGACCGTTACCCTGGCCAAAGAAGCCATCAGCAGCCTGTGGCTGCCAACGGTGGCAGGCCTGCCAGATGGCTTCGTGGGCGGCGCGGTTATCTCATCTACCGAGCCTGTGATTGCAGTCGGACGCCCGCACCTGGGCAGCGAAATTACTGCCTATAACGGCGCGCCTGCCATGGCGGGGGTTGCCTACCTGCCCATGCTGTTCAAAAATGCTTATGGCGTACCCTATCAGGCCGCCTTCTACATCCAGAACACCGGCACAAGCGCGGCCACAGCCAGCATCTTCTTCTACAACGAGGCTGGTTCCCTGCAATGCGTTAAGGGTGTAGATATCAAAGCCAAAGCCACAATCGGCTTCTGGACGCCCACAACCGCTTGCATGATGCCGTAAAACCCCGTTTCACCAATTAACAAAAAGGACGAGCCATCTGGCTCGTCCTTTCTTTTTCGTCCGCGGGCGTTTACCTCGCGCCCCACCTGCCGAAACCTGCCCTGCGGCGCGCCTCGCGCCGCTGCTGTTGTTCGTGAATCTCGTGCAGATGCTGGACTTTTTCCCGTATCGCCGCATCCAGCCATTTTTGGCCTTTTTCTGCTGTTCCCAGGCTGCCCGCCCCATACGCCCCTGAAACAGTATCATCCTCCCAGGGCGGGTTCGCCACTAAAGCGCCGCCCTCAATCCAATCCATGTAATACGAAGGGGTGGTCACAAAATCGGTGTCATCCACAACCCGTTCCATGTGAACCAGCTCCGGGCGCAGCGCCAAAATCATCGAAGTTTCTAATTCGCAGGCATGACCCATCCCCCCCAGTTTCGACTCTCGGAAATTTTCAAGCGCGGCAGCCCCCTCGGGGCCAGCCGTGTGCAAAAAAGCAGTCGCGCAAAAGATGCGTTTGTGCCTGTCCCCGGCATACTTGACCACATTGACCAGGAACGACATATTCCCGCCATGCCCGCTCATCAGGTAAAACTTATCGAAACCGCGCCTGGCAAGCGCGGAAACCACCTCCAGCCAGAAATCCTCGAAAGCGCGCCCGCCAGCACTCATGGTTCCGGCAAACGAAGCGCGGTGCATACTGACCCCGTATGGCATCACCGGCAGCGTGTAGCCACTTTCGGGTGCGGCTTGTGCCGCGCCATTGGCAATGGATTCAATAATCAGCGTATCCACCGCAAGCGGCAGGTGAAAAGCGTGCTGCTCGGTATGGCCGATGGGCAGGAGGATGACTTTGCCCCGCGCAGCATTGGGGGGCAGCCTTTCGGCCTCAAGCATCAGGCTGGGGGTGATGCGAATTTGGGAGGCTCCCAATCCCAGGTCAACCCCTTTCGGCGTGAGCGCGTAAACGCGGCCAAAGCCGTCATCGCGCAGCGAATCGAGCAGATTGCTGATATAGTTCCCCAGCGCCGCTTCTGAGACCTCCAACCCCGAGCCGCACCAGCCAAAAGGGAAGGTGGGCAGCAGCCCAATGCGGGGCGGGTTGGATAACGCCTCGGCCAGCGCGGCTTGGTTGCAGCCGGTTCCCAGCGGCAAGACGAGCGGCAGGTCGCGGGGCAGGGCGGCCACTTCAGGCCAGGTTAATTCATCAAAACGGAAAAATTCAGTCATTTGCTCTTCTCTTGTGGTTGGATTCCAAAATCTCCCGGTTTTGGAGAGTCAAAAGTTGGGAGACTTTTGACTCTTTATGGTAATAAATACCAATCCAAAAATCGCGCTATCCGCTCGTAAGCATCCAACATCTCGGCGCGGTGGACAAACCCGTGCGGTTCGCGGGCATAGGTCTTGTATTCGTAGGTCTTACCGTGCCGTTTGAGCGCTTCTGCCCACTCCTCGCTGGCTTCAGGCGGCACGATGTCATCTTTTAAGCCATGCAAAAGTAGCAGCGGTTTTTGCACGTTTTCTGCTTCGGCGATGAGCGCGCCTGCCAGGTAAGCCGCGCGGTTTTTGGCCGGGTGGCCCAGGAAAATCTCGGTATAGTGGCGCAGTTCGCGTGAGCAGAGCGCCCACGAATTGAGCAGGTCGGCGTCACCATACTTGCTGATGCCGCAGGCGTAGCGGCACTGCGGGTCGCGCGCCAGGCAGCAGTTGGTCATATAACCGCCATAACTGCCGCCCATGATGGCGAAGCGCGACGGGTCGAGGCCGGGCAGGGTTTCCAGGTATTCTGCGGCATACAGGCAGTCCTGGGTATCTCCTCCGCCCCAATCGCCGTAGTTGCGATGCTCATATTCCACGCCGTAGCCGGTTGAGCCGCGATAGTTGGGGGCCAGGATGGTGTATCCTTTTGCCAGCAGGTACTGGGTCACTTCGTTCCAGCAGTGGGTTTCTTGCGAAGACGGGCCGCCATGCACATACACAACCGCCGCGCCGTTCGGTTTTTCGGGGCGATACAGCCAGGCCGGAATATCCAGCCCGTCGAAACTGGGGTAACTGACCGCCTCGGGCGCGACCGGTTTAACGGCAGCCAGCCAGGGCGGGGTAGAGAAGGTCAGTTGGTTGATTTCGCCGCTGGCAACGTCAATGCGATACAGGTCAGGAAATTGGGTTGCGCTCTCAAACTCAAAGGTGAGAAACGCGCCATCTGGCGACCAGTTGGGGTTGCTGTGAACGCCGGGAAGGCTGCGCAGGATGTCGGCGCTGCCGGTTTGGGGGTTGACCAGCGCCAGTTCAAACGAGCCGCCCCAGTTGAAGGTGGCCGCAATCTGGCTGCTGCCCGGCGACCAGGCAAATTCAACCACATCCAGGCCGGGTTGGGCCAATGGCCGCAGTTCGCTGCCATCTGGGCGCATCAGCCACAGGTCATCGCGTCCGTTTTCTTGTGAAATGAAGGCCAGCCATTCGCCATTCGGCGACCAGCGCGGCCCCCAGGCGCGGGTTTTGGGTTTGCCGTAGAGTGTTTGGGTGTCGCCGCTTTCGAGGCGCAGCAAGCAAATATCGGCCCGGTTCAGGTCGTCATGGCGGCGAAACACGAAAGCGATGCCTTTTCCATCGGGCGCGGGTCGCGCGTCCCAGTGGTCGCCCTCTCCACTTGTGGTTAAGGAGCGCAGCGTGTGACCAGAAAGGTCGGTCAGCGCCAGTTGGTCGGCGGCCTCCCGCTCCAGGCTGATGATGAGATTCCGCGAGTCGGGCATCCAGCGCGGGCCCCAGGCCGATTCGGCGTAGTCGAGCAGTTTTTTCGGCAAGCCGCCAGCCGTTTCCACGGTATAGATGTGTCCGCCGCTGGAATAGGCCAGCCTTTGGCTATCGGGCGACCATTGCGGGATTTCATCGTTCCAAGAGAGAATCGGCCCCCGGTCAGTGGAAAGGCGCCCCGGCCAGCCGCCCCCGGCGGGCATCACATAAACATCTGAAAGGTCATCGCTATCCCAAAAGAAGGCAATTTGCCTGCCATCGGGCGAAAGTTGGTGGTTGCGCGCCCGTTTGAGCGTGGTCAGGGCCTCCAGGCTCCAGCCAGCGGGCGGCTTCACATCTGGGCGCGCGATGGAGGGCCAGTTGTTTCGCTCATATTTTTCGGTCAGTTCGATGGGTGTTTTCATGCGTTTTCTCCGAAAAGAATTCCCGAAGGGGGGAGCCTTCGGGAGTTTGCAGGTTGGAGGGTTAAAGCGCCAGCGCCAGCGCCTTAAGATACTGCCCGGTTTTTTCGTACATGGGGAAATGCCCGCACTTTTTCAAAATCGCCAGGTCGTAGTTGGGGATGGCCGTTTTGGCAATTTCAGCCTGCTCAACGGGCACAGTGCCATCATTTTCGCCGTGAATGAGCAGGGTGGCGGCCCTCACTTTGTGCAGGTGGCTGCTGATGTTGAGGGCGTGAATGGCCTCTCCCGCCTGGTAGGTGGAAATATGGCAGGCTGGGTTGAGCGCGAAACTGCGGTCAACCGTGAAATCGCGCAGCGGCATCTTTTTAATGTCATAGAACCAGGGGCGAAAGGCCCAGTTGACATACAGGCGGTTATTCATCATCGCCCGGCTAAGGCGATACACCCAGGGGCGGTGATGCCCAAACCGCACGAGTGGATAGATTTTTTTCTCCACCTGTTCTGAAAGCTGGCCTGTCACCACGCCTGCCACGCTGACCAACTTCTCCACCCGCTCTGGCGCGAGCATCGCGGCGATGCACATGGCAATTTGACCGCCCATCGAGTGCCCAACCAGCGAGAATTTCCGAAATCCCAGCACATCGGCAATGGCGAGGATGCGCCGGCCCTGCATCTGAATGCTGTAATCGCCGTCATCTGGTTTTTCGCTGTTGCCAAAGCCGAGCAAATCGAGCGCGATGTAGTGATATTTCCCTTCCAACGCCGGAATGGTCTGCCGCCAAACGCCCCGGTGCGACATCCAGCCGTGAATCAAGAAAATGGGTGGGTTTTTTGGGTCTCCTCCAACTGTGGCGATGATGCGATGCCCGTTGACGGTGTAGGTGGTTTCCATTTGTTTCCTCCGGCGGCCTTTTACTCCCAATCGTCTGGGTTATATTGCCTGATTCGCTTAATTGCCCCGCGCCGCTTTTTCTCGAAGACGCGCGCCGTGCTGGCAGCCACGCCGGGCTTTGTCTTTTTGCGCGCTTTGGGTTTTTCCAGTGCCTGTTGGATGAGCGCCGTCAGGCGCAGGATGGCCTCGGCCCGATTTTGTTCCTGGGTGCGGTGGTTCCTGGCCTCGATGATGAGAACCCCCTCGGCTGTCACCTTGGTTCCGGCCAGTTTGAGAAGCCGCTCTTTGACATCCCCGGCCAGCGCCGACGAATTGCGCGCATCGAAGCGCAATTGCACAGCCGTCGCCACCTTATTAACGTTTTGTCCGCCCGGTCCCCCGGCGCGGATGAACTCCAGGTGGATTTCTTCATCGGGAATGGAAAGTTGGGGTGTGATTTGGGGCATAGGCAGCGGATGATGTTACGATTTTACATCAAGTTACTGTGAAAATATCGGCAGATTGGAATAAAAAAGCCTCCCCTGAACGCGGGGAGGCTGGCTGGGGCGGGGCTAAAACATCAAATCATTGAGTTTTTTAATCGTCTCTGGCGCGGGGCGCAGGTCTTTTTCGGTCAGGCGGTTGAGTGGCGTTTCGACCAGGTTATACAGGCCGGTGAGCGCGGGGCTTTCGGGGGCGACGTAAATCAGGCCGGTGACCAGGTAGTTGTTTTCGTGGGCATCTTCCAGCGCGCGCATCGCTTCCAGGCGGTTGGTGGGGTCGTAGTCTTTATCGAGCGCTTTCAAAACGATGGCCGAGCCGTCGTGCAGTTTGACTTCGCGGATTTCACCGTCCACCATATCGGCTTCGAGCATAATTTCGGGCTTGGGCGGCACATATGAGATGGTGCTTTGCGGCCCTTCAGAAGCCTGGTGGAAGGAAATATCGTGCAGCGGGTCTTCCTTCTCTTTGCCGAAACTGTACGAGTAATAACTGCTTTCCTGGTTGTTGAAGGTCACGCACGGGCTGATAATATCGAGCACAGCGATGCCGTTATGCGCCAGGGCGGCCTTGAGCACTTCTTTTACCTGTTTGGCGTTCCCGGCGAACAGGCGGGCGACGAAGGTGGCACGCGAGGCCAGGGCTTCCATGCAAATATCAACCGGCAGGTACAGGTTGGTGCCTTGTTTTTTGAGTTCCAGGCCCCGGTCGGCGGTGGCTGAAAACTGGCCTTTGGTGAGGCCATAAACGCCGTTGTTTTCGATGATATACAGCATGTTGACATTGCGGCGCATGGCGTGCTTAAACTGCCCCATGCCAATGCTGGCGCTGTCTCCATCACCAGAGACGCCCAGCCCTTTAAGGCGGTAGTCGCCGAATAACGCGCCGGTTGCCAGCGAGGGCATACGTCCATGCAGGCTGTTGAAGCCGAAGGAGCGGTTCAGGAAGTAGGTCGGGCTTTTGCTTGAACAGCCAATCCCCGAAAACTTGATAATTTTTTCTGGCACGACATTCGCATCGTAACAGGCTGCGATAATCTGGTTAGAAATTGAGTTATGTCCGCAACCCTGGCAGAGGGTGGTTGGGTTGCCGCGATAGTCGTTTTTGCTCAGGCCGACGGCGTTAACCTGCGCTGCTGCGCCAGCCGCTTGTCCCGCGATTCCCAGCGGGATGGGGAGTGATTCGCTCATGTTATTTTTCCTCCTGTGCAAGGATTTCTGACCAAATCCACTTTGCGGTGGGCGGCAGGCCATCGTTAAAGGCAACCGGAAGCAGCCGCGTCGCATGTTCGGGGTGTTTGATGGTCAAAAGTTGTTGTAACTGCCCATCGCGGTTCATTTCGACCACATAGACTCGCTCATGGGCGGCGATAAATTCGCTCACTTCGCTGGTGAAGGGAATGGCGCGCAGGCGCAAGTAATCGCTCTTCAGGCCGTGTCCGCGCTCCAGTGTGAAGCGCGCTTCTTCTACTGCCTGGTCGGTCGAGCCGTAAGCGATGATGCCAATTTGGGCGTTTTCGCTCTTGCGGATGACCGGCCTGGGCAGGATGGCTTTGGCGGTTTCATATTTTTTGCTGATGCGCTTCAGGTTGGCGACCCATACTTCGGGTTCTTCAGAGTAGCGCGCTTCGGGCGTGTGTCCCGTTCCGCGAGTGAAGTAAGCGCTCAGCGGGTGGGTGTTGCCGGGCAGGGTGCGGTAGGGGATGCCGTCGCCGTCCACATCGCGGTAGCGGCCCCAGTCGCCCTTAATCTGTTCCAAGTCTTCTTCCCACAGCACTTTACCGCGATCCATGGGGGTATCGGGGTATTTGAAGGGTTCGCTCATCCACTGATTCATGCCAAAATCGAGGTCAATCAACACATATACGGGTGTTTGGATTCGCTCGGCGATGTCGAAGGCGCGCCAGCCGAACTCGAAGCACTCGTCAATGGAACCGGGCAGCAGGATGAGCGAGTCGATGTCTCCGTGTCCCATGTTTGCGACGAAGGCCAGGTCGCCCTGCGAGGTACGGGTGGGCAGGCCGGTGCTGGGTCCCATGCGCTGCACATCCCAAATCACCAGCGGCACTTCGGCGAAGTAAGCCAGCCCCGCGTATTCTGTCATCAGGCTCATGCCAGGGCCAGAGGTAGAGGTCATGGCTCGCAGCCCGGCCCAACCTGCGCCAACGCACATGCCAATGGCGGCTAACTCATCTTCAGCCTGGACGACGGCGAAGGTGTTTTTGCCGTTTTGGCTGGCGCGCAATTGGGGCAGGTATTCGTTCAGCGCTTCGGCCAGGCTGGTGGCCGGGGTGATGGGGTACCAGCCAACAAACTGCACGCCGCCATAAATGGAGCCAAGCGCGGCGGCGGTGTTGCCATCGGCCATAATCAGCCCATCGGTTTTGTTGGACGCCTCAACATAGAACGGGTCGCTCTTGGTCAGGTTGGAGGCAGCCCATTCAGCCCCGGCTCTTACCATGCTCATATTGAGCGCAACCGGCTTTTCTTTATTTTTGAAATGGAACTTCAGCGCCAGTTCAATTTTTGATTGGTCAATGCCAATCATCTGCGCCAGGATGCCGACATAAACCATGTTGGCGACCAGGTCGCGCAGGTTGGCCGGAATCTCCGGGTTTGAGCGCACCAACTGCTTGACCGGCATCGGGTACAGGCTGATGTCGCTGCGGGTGATGGGCAGTTTGATGTCGTCGGCGTAGAAAAAGGCCCCGCCGGGGGCCACATCGGCCAGGTCACGGACAAACGAGGCCGGGTTCATGGCAACCATAATTTCATGCGTTTCGCGCCGGGCTGTAAATCCCTGGCCATTAACGCGAATGGTGTACCAGGTTGGCAGGCCCTGGATGTTGGATGGGAACAGGTTCTTACCCGAAACAGGGATTCCCATTTTGAACAGCGCCCGCAAGAGGGTGTTGTTCGCGGTAGAACTCCCTGAACCGTTCGCCGTGCCAACTGTTATCGAAAAATCATTGACAATTCGCTGGGTCATATCTCTCCTTGTTTACTTTTTCTATAGATGACTCTAGTGCAAAAACCTATTAAACACGAAGGACACAAAGAGACACAAAGGAAATGCTCCTCATATACTAACCTTCGTGTCCTTTGTGTTTAAAAACTTTTTTCAGTGGAGTCATAGATTGCTTGTTTTATTTCCCCGGCCTATGGTCGAGCAAATCGGCCAGCATATCGGCGTGTTCAACCAGTGCCCGGTAGCCAGCCTCGAAATCTCCGCTGCAAATCGAATCCACCATGCGCTGATGATATTCCCAGACCTCGCGCAAGTAGGCGTAGTCGGTGAAGACATTCAGGCCAATCGACTCGTAAGCGTCCCAGTAGGCTTCCAGGATGCCGCTCACGAAGGGATTTTCGAGCCTGCCATAGATGGTGAGATGCAATTGCTTGTGTTCTTCATGGGGGATTTGGACGGGGCGGCCATCGAGTTTTTCCCAGGCGCGCGCCACCAGTTGCCTGAGTTTGTCGTGGTCTTCGGGCGCCAATTTTTCTGCCGCTTCGTGCCAATACGCCGCCTCAACGTGTTTGCGCAGGTCGGCAAAACGTTGAAAATTGGCATCGTCTAGCGCCATAGCATAGCCCAGGCTTTGCCGCACCGAGGGCAGGAAGGTATAGGGCAGGCGGCGAATGCCCGTGCGCGGACGCACCTCCACCAACCCCAGCGCGCGCGCCACCTCCAACTGCTCACGCAGGCTGGCAACGCTCACGCCCAACTCGGCCCCCAGGCTGGTTAATGCCGGGAGATTCACCTCCGCTTGCGGGTGGGCGGCCAGGTAACGCATAAATTCAGAAATGGGGTTTCCTGCCATTGGCTTTGTCGTATAAATTCGATTAATCGGATGATTTATATCATTAATATATCATTGATGAATGAGCAGGTCAATATCAAAAACGCGGGTTCTCAACGGCAAAGGTATAATATTCTCATGCCAACATTTTCCCGCCTCGGCATGGTTGCGCGCTGGAAACCCGTCCACAACGGACACCTGCCCGTTTTACGCGCCTTGTGCCAGGGGGCCGAACACGTTCAGATTGGCATTGGCAGTTCCAACCGCTACAACCTGCGCAACCCGTTTACGTTGGATGAAACCATTGAAATGCTTCACCTGGCCTTGCGCGGTTATGATAATTACACCCTGATTCCCGTCCCCGACCTGGATGACGGCCCGCGATGGCGATTAATGATTTTAGACCTCTTTGGGATGCTCGACGCCTTTGTCACCGATAACCCCTACGTCTTCCACCTGCTCGAAAACGACTACAACGTCATCCGGCCTGTCAGCCTTGTTCCGTTTAACGAGCGGATTCCCCTCGACGGCACCCAGGTTCGTCATGCGATGGCTTGCGGCGCGGGCTGGCGCGAACTTGTCCCAGGCGCAGTGGCCGATTACATCCTCCAAAACCGGCTCGACGAGCGATTCCGCCGCGAATTTGGTTTGGAATCTTTGGTACTCAATACCTGGAGTCAAAAGCCTCCCGACTTTTGAAAACCAGCCTCCAGAGCCAAAAGTCAGGAGACTTTTGACTCCAAAAACCCACCCTGCCAAAGGAGAAATTTTTATGTACTCATGGGATGAAGATACCAGCAAATGGCACGGCTCTGGCAAATATGCCTACGCCCCAGCCCCTGCCGCCTCGGCCCGCGCCACTGCTGCCGAGCGCGCTAAAGTCGCTGGCCCACGCGCTTATGGCCCGCGCGGCGGCCCCAACGAAAAAATTATTGACCCTAAAAAAATAATCCGCGCCGAATCTCAAAATCCGGTCATCGTTGCCGTTGATGTGACCGGCTCAATGGCCTCCTGGCCTGCCGAAATTTTCGACCGCCTCCCGCTCTTATACAACACCCTCTCGCAATATCGCCCCGATGTAGAAATCTGCTTCGCGGCAATCGGAGACGCCGCGGTGGACAAATGGCCCCTGCAAGTAACCACCTTCGCCAGCGGATTTGACCTCGAACAGCTGCTCGGTTCGCTCTACGGGGAGGGCGGCGGCGGCGATGCGCCCGAATCGTATGGCCTTTTTGCTCATTGGGTCAATACCCATGTCCAGACCCCCAACGCCCAAGAAACGCCCTTCCTCATTGTCTTTGGCGATATCACCATGCACCCAATCGTCCCGCGAAACCAGGTTCAGCACTTCCTCGGCGAACCCACCCAGCAGGATATTGACTCGTTTGCCGCCTGGAAACAAGTTTCACAAAACTGGAACACCTGGTTCCTGCGCCGCCCAACCGGCCAACCCGGCGACCAGGTTGACCAGCAATGGGCCAGGGCCATCGGAGGCCAAAAAGTCTTTCGCATCGAAGATGAACAACGCGCCGTAGATTACGCCATGGGCCTGATTGCCCGCTCATGGGGCTATTTTGGTGATTTTCAAGATAATATGCGCGCCCGCCAGGAAGAATCGAAAGTGGAGCAGGTGAGCAAGGTTATCAAGATGATTTGCCCAACCTGCGGCGGCCCCATTCCTACCACTGCCAGTGGCCTGTTCAAATGCGGCTACTGCGGCACGACCTTGAAATTGAGCTAGGCGGCCTTCGCCCCCCACCCAAACATGATTTCTGTCCTGGTAACAGCCCCGCCCTATGCAGAGTTCCTTGCCGAAGTTGCCGCGCACCCCATCGTGCGCGGGCTGCGCCTGAACACGGTCATGCCCCTCAAAGAAGGCCCCGCCGAGACACTGGAACGCCTCTCCAGGCTTGGGCAGCCGCTGTGGGTAGATTTGAAAGGCCGGCAGCTGCGCGTCGTCGGCGCGGCCATTCCGCCTTATACCGAAGTATGCCTCAGCCACCGAATCAAAGTCCAAACCCCCGTAGATGCCTGGTTCGGCGATGGCAGCGAGCGCGCTCGGGTGATGGCTGTAGATGGCAGTCGGCTGATTCTGGAAGATGGCCCGCGCCGATTAATCGGCCCCGGCGAATCGGTTAACATCCCGCACCCCTCGCTACAAATTGAAGGCACATTGACCGAAACCGACCGCGCCTACCTCGCTGCCATGAAGTCGCTTGGGCTGAAAAACGTCATGCTATCCTACGTCGAAACCCCTGCCGACGTTGCGGAAGCGCGCGAACTCTTGCCAGACGCCGAAATTTTGCTCAAAATTGAGAGCCAGCCCGGGCTGGCCTATGCCAAACAACATAAAAACAGCCAGGGCCGCCTGGTGGCCGCGCGCGGCGACTTGTACGTTGAAGTTGTCCGCCCGCACCGCATCATCACGGCCCTGCGCGACATCCTCACCGCCGACCCGCAGGCGGTTGTTGCCAGCCGTCTGTTCAATTCGCTCGCTTATCGCCCCGTTCCTGAAAGCGCCGACCTGGGCGATGCCGCTTTTTTACTGGCACTTGGTTACAAAACCTTCCTGCTTGGTGATGACATCTGCTTTCGGCGCGAATCGGTGCTGGCGGCGCTGAATTTGTTGGAACTTCTCGCCATCGAGTTTCGCGCATAGCGCGCAGAAGGCTGGAACGATGAAACTCGCCCTCGCCCAAATCAACCCAACCGTTGGAGACCTGGAGGGGAATGTTGCCCGAATTTTAGAGTTCACCCGCCAGGCTGCCGCGCAAAACCCAGATTTAATCATCTTCCCAGAGATGTCGCTGACCGGCTACCCGCCGCGTGACATTTTGCTCGATCCCAGTTTCGCCCCCGCAGCCATGGCCGCGCTCGATGACCTGTCGGAACGCTTGAGCGGTTTTCCCCCGCTTTTGGTTGGCTCGATTGCTTTTGCAGATTCGACCCTGCCGCATCATCCTAACCTGCATAACGCCGCTTGGCTGATACAGGATGCCCGCCCTCGGTTGGCCGCCGCTAAACGGTTGCTGCCAGCCTATGACGTATTCCACGAACCGCGCTGGTTCGTCCCAGGCGGCTTGATTGCGCTCATCGAAATCAAAAAATGGCGTGTAGGCATACTGATTTGCCAAGATATGTGGGATGCAGGCTACCCCATTCACCCAGCCGAAGAACTGCAAGCCGCCGGAGCCGAGATTTTGGTCTGCCTGGCGGCTTCTCCATACCGGCAGGGGGTGATGGAGCAGCGTTTGGCTCACGCGCGCCGGGTTTCTCAAACGACCCAATTGCCCCTTGTTTTTGTCAACATGGTTGGCGCGAATGATGAATTGATTTTTGACGGGCGCAGTTTCGCGCTGCAGGGGCAGGGGTTGGAGTGCTTGCCAGGCTTCGATGAGACTCTGGCGGTATTCGATATTCGACCATCCGATAGGCGATACTCGAAAAGCGATGCCCCAAAATTCGAGGCCGCCCAAGACCGAATAACGAACGCCGAATATCGAACAGTCGAACTGGCGCAGGCCCTCACACTTGGCATCCGTGATTTTGCCCGCAAGAATGGCATGAAGCGGGCGGTGCTCGGCCTTTCGGGCGGGATAGATTCGTCAGTGGCGGCGGTTTTGGCGGTACAGGCTCTGGGCGCGGAGAATGTCCTCGGTGTTGCCATCCCCTCGCGGTATACCAGTCCACAATCCACTCAAAGCGCGAAAGAACTGAGCGAAAGATTGGGCTGCCGTTTCGAGGTGGTTCCGCTCGAACCTTTGCACGCTGCTGCCGAGCAAACCTTCAACCGCATCATTACCCAACCTGCCAATACTGCAATGGAAAATGTTCAGGCGCGGCTGAGAATGATGGTGCTGATGGCGTATGTCAATCAGTTTGGCGGTTTCTTGATTAATACCAGCAATAAAACTGAGCTGACAGTGGGCTATTCGACTTTATATGGTGACCTGGCCGGGACGCTCTGCCCGCTAGGCGACCTGACCAAGCCCCAGGTTTATGAATTGGCGAGGCAGGTGGGGCGGGATAATATCCCGCCGTTTGTTTTTGAACGCCCGCCCAGCGCCGAGTTACGCCCCGACCAGGTTGACCCATTTGATTATGATACGTTTTCGCCGCGCATGGAGAGCCTTGTGCTGGCGAATCAATCTGACCGGGCCATGCGCCAGGCTGAGCATAAACGCTGGCAGGCGGGGATTATCTTGAAGGTGAGTGAAAAGTCTTTTGGGACGGGCCGGTTGATGCCTGTGACGCGGAAGTAGATGGAAAACCCCTCTTCCACTGGGGGTGTGTCCGCCAGGGTAGAGGGCTGGGGCGATTGAATTTTTACGCCATTACTTCAGCATTCGCAATGCCACCTGGTCGGCCAGCTCGGCAGGGGAGGGGCCTTCGTCGAAGGAGAAGGAGACGGTTTGCATCTCCAGCCGGTCGAGGTAGCGTTTCATGGTGAGTCGGCCAGCCTCCAGCAGGGCGGCGCGGCGTTCTTCGGTCATGTCAAATTCGGTTGTGCCGTAGCCGCCAGCAGGCAGGCGCACGACCATGTCCTCGAAGGCTGAAATTACGTCTTTGTCGCGGGCTTCGAGCATGGTGTTGACCAGGTTCATCAGCCGTTGCACTGTAATGAGTTCACCGACCTGCACGGTGGGCTTTTTCTTTTCTGGCGCGCCAGTTTTGGGCGGCAGCGCGGGAGCGTTGGGAACATCTATTGTTTCGTCAATGAGCAGACCCAGCACATGCTCGCTGATTTTTTCGCCCATGACGGCCTGGATGGGTTTCTGGTCGGAGATGAATAATTCGATGGGGAAGTTGGAGAGCAGGCCGCCATCTACGATGGCGTCGCCTGTCAGGTTGAGGCCGCGATATTCTCCCCATTCTGCCCGCCAGGTCACTTCTTGCCACAAAAGCGGGATGCTCATGGACATGCGCGTTGCCCACACAACCGGCACGCCGGGCGCGGTGCGGTGATTCAGGACGAGCTTGATGCCTTTGGTGACATTGGCGGCCACCAGTGAAAGGTCTTTGCCGGTGGCGGCGTTCAACTCTCTCATGGTCATTTTGCTGAAGGCACGCGGCTGTTTGCCATCCAGGGTTCCTGAGTCTAGTTTTTTAGAGAGCCAGGTCACGAAGGCATCTGCCGCGAACCAGCCGCCGCGTTCGATGAACGAGACCAGGTGTTGGCCGATGGCGTTGCCAGAAATCAGTTTGAGCAGGGCGGTATCGAATTTTTCCTCGGTGCCCAGGGCATTGGGGATGAAGGGCAGGTCAATTTCGCGCAAGATGCGCGCCAGCGCGCCCTCCTGCAATGAATCAGCCGGGAGTGGGCCGGGCTGGCCCATGAATGTGGTGAAAATTGGGTGACCATCGCCGGTCTGTTCGCCGAGGGCTACCAGCATTTCATCGGTGCTGTAACCGGCGGCCAGCAGGGTGGCTGTAATTGCGCCTGCCGAGGTGCCGAGCAGGCGTCCGTGCGTGTGACCGCGCTGGTTAAATTCTTCCATCGCGCCGACGAAGACCATTCCTTTGGCTCCGCCGCCTTCAAAAACCATGTCGAATTGCATACCAGCCTCCTGGAAATAAGAGTAAAGGTGGATATACTATGCACTCGTCATTCTTCAGATTCTTCTTGCCCCTGAGCATCCTCCGGTCTACGGCGCGGGCGGGGCGGCGGCATGACTGGTTCCGGGTAGAGCGCCACGCCCAAGACTGAGTCCATGTGTTCGACCGGGATGATTTTCAAGTCGGTGCGCACCCGTTTGGGTACGTCAATCAGGTCTTTCATGTTTTTCTCTGGCAGCATCACCACCTTCAGCCCGGCGCGATGCGCGGCCAACACCTTTTCGCGCACGCCGCCGATGGGCAGCACGCGTCCGCGCAGGGTGATTTCGCCGGTCATGCCCACTTCGCGGTAGATGGGGCGTCCCGTTAGCGCGGAGAGAATGGCCGCTGCCAGGGTGATGCCCGCGCTGGGGCCGTCTTTGGGGATGGCCCCCTCTGGCATGTGGACGTGAATATCCATCCGTTCGAAGACATCCGGTTCAATGCCAAACAGGTCGGCGCGTGATTTGATGTAGGTTAGCGCGGCCTGGCCCGATTCTTGCATCACTTCGCCAATTTGGCCGGTCATTTGCAGGCCGCCCTTGCCTTCCAACACGGCCACTTCAATGGTCATAATTTCGCCGCCGTTCTCTGTCCAGGCCAGCGAGGTCGCTACGCCCACTTCGTCGCGCCGTTCGGCCTCGCTGCGCAGGAATTGCGGCGGCCCAAGAAATTTTTCAACTACGTTGGGCGTAACGATGGTTGGGAAATCCTTTTTTTCGGCTTTAAGCCGCGCCGTTTTGCGAATGACGCGCCCAATCTCGCGCTCCAGGTTGCGCACGCCGGCCTCGTAGGTGTATTCGCGGATGACGCGCTGGAGCGCGGTATCGGCAAAGCGCAGACCGCTATCAGTCATCCCGTTTTCGTCCATCTGGCGCGGAATCAGGTAGCGGTCTGAAATCGCCATTTTCTCTTCTTCGATGTAGCCGGGGAATTCAATCACTTCCAGCCGGTCGAGCAGCGCATCGGGGATGGTGGCCAGGCTGTTGGCAGTCGTTACGAACATCACTTTCGACAGGTCGAAGGCGATTTCGAGGTAGTGGTCGCTGAAGGAGTTGTTTTGTTCGGGGTCCAGCACTTCCAGCAGCGCCGAAGACGGGTCACCACGAAAATCATTGCCCAGTTTATCAATTTCATCCAGCATGAAGAGCGGGTTGGCGCTCCCGGCCTTTTTCATTGTCTGAATGATGCGCCCTGGCAGAGCGCCGATGTAGGTGCGGCGGTGGCCGCGAATTTCGGCCTCGTCGCGCACCCCACCCAGCGAGACGCGCACGAACTTGCGCCCCAACGCCTCGGCAATCGAGCGGCCAAGCGATGTTTTTCCAGTTCCGGGCGGCCCCACGAAGCATAAAATTGGCTGGCGCTCCTTTTTTGGTTTAAGCGAGCGCACTGCAATAAATTCCAAGATGCGGTCTTTGGCTTTTTGCAGCCCGTAATGGTCACGGTCTAATATTTTTGCGGCGTTGTTCACGTCCAGGTTGTCTTCGGTAAACACCGACCAGGGCAATTCCAAAATCCACTCGATGTACGAGCGGATGATGCCCACTTCGGGGGCCATCGGCGGCATCTGGTTCAGGCGTTCGATTTCCTTGAGTGCCGTCTTGCGGGCTTCTTCGGGCAGTTTGGCCTGTTCTACCTTCTGGCGCAGTTCGTTCACGTCGCGCGTCCAAATATCGCCCTCGCCCAGTTCGGTTTGGATAGCTTTCATCTGCTCGCGCAGGTAAAACTCGCGCTGGCTTTTATCCACCTCGCTCTGTACCTTGTTGTGGATGTCTTCTTCCAATTCCAGCACATCCAGTTCTTCGGCCAGCAGCTCGTTGATGCGCTCCAGCCGCGCCTTCGGTTCAAGCATCAGCAGCAACTTTTGGCGCTCTTCAAAAGAAACCGAAATGGAGGTGGCAATCATATCGGCCAGCCAGCCCGGCTCTTGAATGTTGAGCGCGAACAGGTGCGCTTCTTCTGGAATGGAGCGGTTTAACTCCACACAGCGGTCAAACATATTCAGCGCCGAGCGCATCAGGGCCTGGGTCTGCTTGTCTGCTTTGGTTGGCTCGTTGATGACCCGCGCCCGCACCTTGATATAAGGGGTGAGCCGCGTAAACTCTAGCACCTGCGCCCGCCGCCGCCCCTGCACCAATGCCGATGAATTGCCATCTGGCATCGTCAACAGCCTGCCAACCGCAATCTCAACGCCCACCGCCAGGAAATCACCCGCTTTGGGCGCGTTCTGCTCCGGGTCTTTTTGAGTAAGTCCAATCACCGTCTGGTTGCGTTCCTGGGCAGTTTGCAGCGTTAACAGCGCGGCTTCGTTATCCACAAAAATCGGTGAAACCATGCGCGGGAACACCACCAGGTCGCGCATCGGCAACACCAGGGCCTCGAACACGCCATCCTTGTCCGTCTCATGGTTCGGCACGCGGTACAGTTCTTCCGTCCGCTGGCTGATTGCCATCGTAAAATCTTCTTCGTCTTCGTCGTCCCAGTCGTCTGGTATATTGTTCATGCTGTTATCCGTTTTGGAGTGCAGTGGCTTGCCGCTGCACCTAAATTAATTGCGGTAGCGAGCTCCCGCACTCCATGATTTAACCACTTCTGCTGTAACAAACATGCTGCCCGCCGAGACGATGACATCATCCGTTTCAGCGGCCAGTTCCAACGCTCGCGCCAGCGCCGTTTCGACGGGGGCAGCCGGTTCATACGCTACGGATACTTGTCTCGCTGCTTCGATAATTGGTTCTAGCTCCAACGCGCGTGGGTGGTCGGCGCGGGTCACAAGCAAGCGGCTGATTATACCCTTCATTGCGTTTAGCATGGCGAAAATATGCTTATCTTCGGAAACGCCAAAGATGAGAATCACCTTGCGCCCAGGGAAATATTCCGCTAAAGCGGCGGTTAATTTCTCGAAAGAATCCTCATTGTGAGCCGAGTCGAAAATCAACGTGGGCTTTTCCCGGCTGGCAATTTCGAACCGGCACGGCCATCGGACATTGACAAACCCCTTCGCAATCTCCGCATCCGATAGGCCGAACCCGCTCTGTTTCAACGCTGTATATGCCACCACAGCGTTCATTGCCTGGTAGTCACCTAATAATGGAATTCTGAAAATTGCATGTCGGTCACTGATTACTGATGACTGAATCTTGAATGTTTGCCCGGCAAGTGAGTGTTCTTGCAGGCTGAACCCCACCTCTCGGCCAACCACCGTTAACGGCGCATTTTTCTCTGCTGAAACCCTCTCCAGCACATCCAACGCTTCCTGTTTCTGCGGCGAGGACACAACCGGTATGCCCGGTTTGATAATGCCAGCCTTCTCCCCAGCGATTTTTGTCAGCGTATCACCCAGCACGGCGGTATGGTCATACGAGAGCGAGGTAATGACCGCAACGCGCGGCGTGATGACGTTGGTCGCATCCAGCCGCCCGCCCATCCCGACTTCGATGACTGCCGCATCCACTTTTTGACGGGCAAAATAAAGAAACCCCAGAGCGGTTGTGATTTCAAAAGTCGTCAACCTGGGGATAGATGCCACAACAGGCATTATTTCCTCAGTCAGCGCTGCCAGTTCATCGTGTGAAATTGGCTGCCCATCAATTTGGAAGCGTTCGCAAAAGTCAATCAGGTGTGGCGAAGTATAAAGCCCGGTTTTTCGTCCTGAGGCCGTCAGCACGCTGGCGCATAATGCCGAAGTGGAGCCTTTGCCCTTCGTCCCGGCGATGTGGATGGTTGGGTAGGAATCTTGTGGGCTGCCAAGGGCTGCCATGAACTGGCGCATCCGCTCCAGGTCAAAGTTCGCTGCCGCCTGTTGGTCGGCTTTTTTCAGGCTATAATCCACGAAGGAATAGAGATAATCAAGAGCGAGGTTGTAGCGGGTATTAGTGTCCATAAGGGCATTGTAATCTGTAATGCGTAAATCGAAAATATGATTGCCACACTTACTATTCACCTCCACTTGCCTGGCTGCGGCTCACTGAAAGAGAAGCGCGGCCAAATCAAACCCCTGCTTTCACGTTTGCGCCGCGAGTTCAACGTTTCATCTGCTGAATTGGATTTGCAGGATGCCCACCAGCAGGCCGTCATCGGCTGCGCCATGATTGGCAACGACGCTGACTATCTTCAATCTGCGCTCGAAACCATTCGCCGTTGGGTCGAGTCTAACTGGCGCGAAGGCGAAGTGATAGAACAGCGCATCGAACTCCATTCCTAACCATGCAAATATCACTCTCAAATCGTATCAGAATCACCCCTTTGGGGTCGCTTAACTCTGGAGTATTTTAGAGAAAAACGATATAAATGCGCTCATTCAGATTTGGGCTTATCTACAGGGATGGCATGGTAGGGCGAGCCGCGCTGCGCGAAAAACTACCGTCCACTTTTACATTTTTTTCGGACGATACAGGTCCGGCTAACTCATTGGAGAGACTCATGGATAAAGAAAAGTTGTTGCAAATGTATTATGAGATGGTGCTGATTCGTCGCGTGGAGGAACGCGGCGCGGAACTGTACCAGGCCGGGAAAATCGGCGGGTTCATGCACCTGTATATTGGTCAGGAAGCGGTTTCGACCGGCCTGGTTGCGGCCCGTGAGCCGCGCGACCGGGTGATTACGGCTTACCGTGACCACGGCGTGGCGCTGAACTGCGGCATTTCGGCCAATGAAGTGATGGCAGAATTGCTGGGCAAAGTGACCGGCATGTCGAAGGGCAAGGGCGGTTCGATGCACATGGCCGACACCGAGAAAAATATGTGGGGCGGCCACGCGATTGTGGGCGGGCACCTGCCGATTGCGGCGGGCCTGGCGCTGGGCGACCAATATGCCGGGAACGATAATGTCACCATTTGTATGTTTGGTGATGGCGCAACCAATATCGGCTATTTCCACGAAGCCCTGAACCTGGCCAAAACCTGGAACTTGCGTGTGCTGTGGGTTTGCGAGAACAACCAGTATGGCATGGGCACGGCGGTGGAGCGCGCTTCGGCAGTGACTGAAATTCGCCAGAAAGCGGAAGGCTATGGCATGAAAAACGGCCAGGTGGACGGCATGGATGTGATGAAGGTTTATGAAGCCGCCCAGGATGCCATCAAATACATTCGCGAGACTGGACACCCATATTTACTGGAAGTGGATACTTACCGCTTCCGAGGCCACTCAATGGGCGACCCGGAACGCTACCGCCAGCAGGATGAAGTCAAAAAATGGCAGGAAAATGACCCGATTGGCATTTTCCGTGCGTACTTGCTGAAGAAAAATGTGGCGACCGAGGCCCAGTTGGACGAATTGGATGCCAAAGCCCAGGCTGAGACGGATAAATCGGTCGAGTTTGCTGAAGCCAGCCCCGAACCGGGCACGGAAGAGTTGTTTAAGGATATTTACGCTAACTAACCAGTTTTCAGTAATCAGTGTTCAGTAATCAGTAAATTCCCAGACTGATGACTGACAACTGATTACTGATGACTGAATACTGGAGTTATTATGGCCCGAATCACCATGCGCGAGGCAATCTCGCAAGCCCTGATGGAAGAAATGGATCGCGACCCAGCTGTTTTTATTCTTGGCGAAGAGGTCGGTGTGTGGGGCGGCACGTATGCCGTCACCAAAGGTTTTTATGATAAATATGGCCCTGAGCGGGTCAAGGATACGCCGATTGCTGAAAATGCCATCCTTGGCGCGGCGATTGGCGCGGCGATGGTCGGTCAGCGCCCGATTGCCGAGTTGATGACCATCAACTTTGCTTTCTCGGCGATGGATTACATCGTCAACCAGGCGCCCAAACTGCGCTACATGTTCGGCGGACAGTTTGAAGTGCCGATGGTCATCCGCGCTGTGGGCGGCGGCGGACGTCAACTCGGCGCGACCCACTCTCAGACCCCGGATGCGATTTTTGCGCATTTCCCCGGCCTGGTGGTGGTCAGCCCTGGAACCCCGGCGGACGCCAAAGGTCTGCTGAAGAGTGCCATCCGCTCGAATGACCCGGTGCTGTTCATCGAACATGCCACTATGTACCAGGTGCGCGGCGAAGTGCCGGAGGGCGAATACCTGACCCCAATCGGCAAGTCGATTGTCCAGCGCCCCGGCAAAGATGTGACTATCGTCACCTACTGCAAGGGACTGGAGCTCTCAATGAAGGCCGCCGATGAACTCGCCAGGCAGGGTATCGAGGCCGAAATTGTGGATTTACGCACCCTGCGCCCGTTGGATATGGAGCCGGTGCTCGAATCTTTCAAAAAGACCAATCGCGCCGTGGTGGTTGAAGAAGGCTGGAAGTCTTACGGGGTTGGCTCTGAAGTTGTCAGCCGCATTTACGAAGAGGCTTTCGATTACGTCGATGCGCCGATCATCCGCGTGGCGCAGAAGGAAGTTCCGCTGCCATATAACCGCACGCTCGAACAGGCTGCCCTGCCGCAAGTTCCCGATATTGTGGCGGCGGTCGAGGAGGTGTTGAAGTAATGGCTGAAATTATCAACATGCCCAAACTCGGCTTCGACATGGCCGAGGGCGTGCTCGTCCGCTGGGTAAAGCAGGTTGGCGAGCCGGTCAATAAAGGCGAAGTGCTGGCTGAAATCGAAACGGACAAGGCCACAGTCGAGGTCGAATCTGCGTTTAATGGTGTCGTTTTGCAGCACCTGGTCGATCCCGGCACCAGTGTCCCGGTCAGTGACCCGATTGCGGTAGTGGGGGCGGCGGGGGAAGTTGTCAGTGAACAGTCATCAGTGAGCAGTGAGAAGAAACCCGCTGTGGCTGAAACTGCCCAACCGGAGAACCGGGCAATTGAACAAGCCGCCCAATCCCCAATTACCAATCCCCAAATTCCAACCGTCAAGGCTTCCCCCCTCGCCAAGAAGATTGCCCGTGACCAGGGCGTGAATCTCGGCTCGGTCGTTGGCTCTGGCCCCGGCGGGCGGATTGTGCGGCGGGATATTGAAAAGGCGTTGGCGCCTGGACAAAAAGCTGATAATCGAGAAGTCGAAAAATCGAGTACTCGAGTATCGAATATCGAGTATTCGGCTGCCCCCGACGAATCCATCCAAACCACCAAACTGCGCCAGGCGATTGGCCGCCGTTTGGTCGAATCCAAGATCACCATCCCGCACTTCTATGTGACTCACGAGTACAAGATGGAAGCGTTGATGGACTTGCGCAAGCAGCTCAACGGTTATCTGCCGGACGGCGAAAAACTGTCGGTCAACGATTTCATCGTCAAGGCGGTGGCGTTGGCCCTGCGGCAGTTCCCCAATCTGAACGCGACCCTGAACGGCGCGGAAATTATCCGCAAGGGACAGGTCAACGTCGGCGTGGCGGTCACCGTTCTCGGTGGGTTGATGACGGTCGTGGTCAAAGACACCGACCAGAAGCCGCTGCGCGTCATTTCGAGCGAGGTCAAGGCCATGGCCGCCCGCGCGCGCGAAGGCAAAGTCAAACCCGAAGATGTGGACGGCTCCACTTTCTCTACATCCAACCTGGGCATGTACGATGTTGATGAATTTATCGCCATCATCAACCCGCCCGAATCTGCCATCCTGGCTATCAGTTCGGCTAAAGAAGTGCCGGTTGTTGAAAACGGCCAGATTAAGATTGGCTGGCGCATGAAGGCCACCATCTCGGTTGATCACCGCATCAGCGATGGCGCCGAGGCGGCCCAGTTCATGCAGTCATTGGCAAAATATCTGGAAGAACCGGCGCGGATGCTGGTATAAACGAGAAAACTGCGGCAGGCGGTGCCGCAGTTTTTGATTCTGACCGGTGATGTATAATTTGCTGAGCGACCCTGTCAACCTACCAAAAACGAGAGAGCCGGAGATTTTTATGAACAACCTTTTCACACTTGGTGTGAACTATTGGCCGCGCCGTAAGGCAATGTACTGGTGGTCAAACTTCGATGCCGCCGAAGTTAATGACGATTTCGCGCTCATCCAATCGCTGGGATTAAACGTAGCCCGTATCTTTTTGCTGTGGGATGGTTTTCAACCAGAACCGGGCAGCGTGAACCCATCTGCGCTGGCAAACCTCCTAAAAGCAGCCGACCTGGCCGCGAATCACAACCTCGGCCTGGATGTGACCTTCTTCACCGGCCACATGAGTGGCCCCAACTGGGCCCCCGCGCTGGTTGATTGAAGAGCGGGAGGGCTTCCCCTCGCCATACTTCGGATTCGTGCGGCAGGTTGTCAGCCAGGGCAAAATTGTGCCAGGAGGCAATTATCGTAACATGTTTACAGACCCAATTGCGCTGAAGGCCGAGCGGCTCTTACTAAAAACCGTAGTCGGCGCATTGAAGGGCCACGAAGGCATCTGGATGTGGAATCTGGGCAACGAACCAGACCTGTTCGCCTGGCCAGAGAATGCTGCTCAGGGTCGCGCCTGGGCGCGCGAGATGACCGGTATTATCAAAGAGGTTGACGACCAGACCCCGGTCACGGTTGGTTTGCATGGCGGCGACGTTGAAGAAGACACTGGCCTGCGCGTCCACGATATTTTTTCTGAGACCGATGTGGCCGTCATGCACGCCTACCCAATGTACACCGAATGGGCGCGCGGCCCGCTCGACCCCGACCATGTTCCATTTATGACCGCCCTGACAGCCCACCTGACCGGGAAACCCGCCCTGATGGAAGAATTCGGCGGCTGCGCCAACCTGCCTGGCCAACCCTCCGAAACCTGGGAATGGACAGCCTATGGCCTCGACCGGACGCAGTTCATGGCCTCTGAGCAAGACTTTGCCGAATACATCCGCCAGGTGCTGCCCAATATCCACGATGTCGGCGCAACCGGGGCCATGATTTGGTGCTTCGCCGATTATGCCGAGGAACTGTGGAACGTCCCGCCCTGCAGCGAGTCGCGTCACGAGCGCCATTTTGGCCTCATCCGGCCCGATGGCTCACTCAAACCCCACGTCGAAGTCATCCAACAGTTCGCGGCCACCAACCCAAAAGTCAAACCGATTCCCGACTACGCCAAATTCCCCGGGTTGAGCGGAGATGCGTTTTACGAGCAAAAGTTATACGAGGAAATGGGCGCGCTGTATCAGGCCTATCTCGCAAGAAAGGGATAAATTCTCAAGAGTCGCTTGTCAAAATTCGCAGGCAGGCGGCTCTTGGTTTACGTTACCATGACTTCAAATCACGAAATCCTTCAGCCTCTCAATCAACAAATCGAAGCCTGCCGCCGCTGCCCGCGCCTGGTCGCCTGGCGTGAACAAGTGGCGCGCCAAAAGCGCAAAGCCTACCGCGACCAGGAATATTGGGGTAAACCTGTTCCCGGCTTTGGCGACCCGCAGGCGCGCGTCTTCGTTGTTGGCCTGGCTCCCGGGGCGCATGGTTCGAACCGTACCGGGCGACAATTTACAGGGGACGCGTCGGGCAATTTCCTGTACCCGGCCCTTTACCGCGCGGGATTCGCCAGCCAGCCTGACTCCGTCTCCCGTTTCGACGGCCTGACCCTATCTGATTTATACACCGCCCCCACCTGCCGCTGCGCCCCGCCCGACAACAAACCCTCCGCCGAGGAAATCGCCAACTGCCAGCCATTTCTTGAAGCCGAATTGCAACTCATCCAGCCGAAAGTCATCGTTGCATTAGGTCAGATAGCATTTGAGAGCGTGCTGCGGATACTCTTCTCAAACACTGACGATAAACAACCTACCATCGTCCGCCGTCCACCGTCAATGGTCTTTGCGCATGGCGCTCTATATCGTTTCTCAACCGACAACAACCCGCTGCCCACTGCTCACTGGGTACTGAACACTGTCCCCTGGTTACTGGCATCCTACCATCCTAGCCAGCAAAATACCCTCACCGGTCGCCTGACAGTCGAAATGTTCGATGAGATTTGGAAGAAGGCGCGAGAACTGGCAATTCGTAATTTGTAATTTGTATTCCATGAAGCGTTTTCTGAAAACTGCTCTTCTATCTCTACTGGTTGCTCTCCTAATCGCCATCGTCTTTGGGCCGAAACGCCTGCCCAACCGGGCCAGGCAGCCCTGGCCGCGCTTGAATCTGACGAGTTTGTTTATGTCTTTCGGCGTGGTGAATTCCTGCAATCACGCAATCCATAAATCACCCAATCGCAAAATCGCATGAACCCCTGGCAAAAACTTCTCCTTGGCACGCTCATCCTCCTCATGCTGGCCGCCCTGCTTGGACCCTTCCTCGTCCCCGTCCCGCCGCTCACCGATACCGTCTCGGAACGCGAATTGGCCGACCCCGACAGCAAATTCATCCAGGTTGGCGAACTGACTGTTCACTACAAAGAAATGGGCGCAGACACGCCAGTCTTCATACTCCTGCACGGGTTTGGCGCATCTGCCTTTTCCTGGCGCGAAGTCATGCAACCTTTCTCCGAACTGGGGCGCGTCATTGCCTACGACCGTCCCGCTTTTGGCCTCACCAGCCGCCCCATGCCTGGCGAGTGGAGGGGCGAAAACCCCTACAGCCCCGCATCGCAGGCCGCCATCGTCATCGGCCTGATGGATGCGCTCGGCGTGCAGCAGGCTTACCTGGTGGGCAACTCGGCAGGCGGCACGGTCTCTGTTTATACCGCTCTCACTTACCCTGAGCGCGTCAGCGGCCTCATCCTGGTAGATGCGGCCATCTACACCGGCGGCGGCTCGCCAGCCTGGGCGCGCCCGCTGCTTGGCGCGCCCCAAATGCGTCACCTTGGCCCGCTCCTGGCCCGCCAGATTGCCACCAGCGGCGATGACTTCATCCGCGCCGCATTCCATGACCCCTCGCTGGTCACGCCCGGAGTGTTGGAAGGCTATCGAAAACCCCTCCGCGCCCACAACTGGGACCGCGCCTTGTGGGAACTGACCGCCGCCAGCCGTCCGCTGGGCCTGGCAGAACGACTTGGCGAACTGACCCTGCCCGTGCTGGTTATCACCGGCGACGACGACCGCATCGTCCCCACCCAACAATCCATCCGTCTGGGGGCTGAAATTCCCGGCGCAACCCTGGTCGTCATCAAAAATGCCGGACACCTTCCCCACGAAGAAAGGCCCTCCGAGTTCATGCAAGCCGCGCGGGAATTTATCGCAAACCGGTAAGCGAAGAAACAAGGGACCATGCCTTACCCTGGATACTCAACTCTGCTCACTGATAACTGGACACTGATGACTGACACCCCTGCCCCCAACTTTGAACTGCCCGATTTCAGCGGCAAACTCGTCAGCCTTACTGATTTCAAAGGCAAAAACAACCTCATCCTGGCTTTCCTGCGCGGCTTCATGTGACCTTACTGCCGCGCCCATCTCGCGCGCCTGCGCGACGATTACGCGGCCTTCACCGCGCGTGACGCGGAAATCCTTGCCATCGGTCCCGATGGACCCAACGCCTACCGCCGCTACTGGAGCGAGAACAACCTCCCCTACCTCGGCCTGCCCGACCCCAAGCACCGGGTTGCTGACCTGTACGGGCAAGAATGGAATCTTTTCAAACTGGGGCGTATTCCCGCCCTGCTCATCATAGATAAAGCTGGCAACATCCGCTACCAGCACTATAGCGACTCGATGAAAGACATTCCTGATAATGAATTGGTGCTATCATTGCTCGATAAAATTGGTAAATAGTATTTGGCAACCTGCAATCTATTCCAATATAGGTGGCATCTTCTCTAACGTCAAATTACCAATTGCCACTCACTGGTGACTAATGACTGAAATTGGCCCCATCGCCCTGCTCGGTTCAGGCGAAACATCCCTAACCGGTGGGCGCATTTTTGAATATCTCGCCCGCCAAATCAACGCCCCCCTTCAGATAGCCGTGCTGGAAACCCCCGCCGGGTTCGAACTTAACGCGCCGCAAGTTGCCGGGCGCGTGGCCGACTTCCTCAAAACCCGCCTCGCTAACTACAAACCCCAGGTAGAAATCATCCCGGCCCGTAAACGCGGCACCCCTTTCAGCCCCGACGACCCCGAAACCTGCGTCCCGCTCCTGCGTGCCAATCTCATCTTCATGGGGCCGGGCAGCCCCACTTACGCCATCCGGCAACTCAAAAACAGCCTGGCCTGGGATTTGGTGCGCGCCCGCCACCGCCTGGGCGCAGCCCTGGTTTTTGCCAGCGCCGCTGCCATTGCCGCCGGGCAGGTCGGATTGCCGGTCTACGAAATTTACAAAGTGGGGCAGGATGTTCACGCCGTTCCCGGCCTCGGCATTTTCGATGATTTCGGCGTCCCGCTTTCCTTCATCCCGCACTGGAACAACACCGACGGCGGTCAGGATGTGGATACCAGCCGTTGCTTTATAGGACGAGAGCGATTTGACGAGTGGCACGCTCAACTGCCAGAAAATCACACCGTCATTGGGTTGGATGAGCATACCGGCATCGTCTTCGACTTCCACAAACGGGAATGCCAGGTTATGGGGGTCAGTTCCGTTTCACTGGCGCGGGATTGCAAGCCCGGTATATATCCCTCTGGCTCGACCATCCTGCTGGATGAGATAGGCGCATTCCAAACCCCAGACCCACTCTCGAAAGGGATTTCCCTCCCTGCCTGGGAGATGGCTGCCCACGCCCCGCTGCCCGCCTCCGCTACACAAGAAAGCGTCCCTCCTGAAGTAATCGCCCTGGCCCAAGCCCGACAGGCTGCCCGCGCCCGCAAAGACTGGGCCGCCGCCGACGACCACCGCCGCCAGATACTCTCCCTTGGCTGGACAGTGCAGGATACCCCCGAAGGGCCGAAATTGGCCAAGTGAGGGCGCGAACACCGCGCCCCTTATTTTTTGGTTTACAATAGACTCTTCAGACACAAGGAGTCAACCAATGCGCGCAGTCGATATCATCATCAAAAAACGCGAAAAGCAATCGCTCACCGCTCAAGAAATCCGCTATTTCATATCAGGTTTCACCAATGGCAGCATCCCCGATTATCAGGCAGCCGCCTTTGCAATGGCCGTCCTCCTCAATGGCATGACCCCCCAGGAAACGACCGACCTGACACTGGCAATGGCCCACAGCGGCGAAGTGCTAGACCTTTCAGACGTGGTTGACCTCGCCATTGACAAACACTCCTCCGGCGGAGTAGGCGATAAAACCACCCTGGTCGTGCTGCCCATTGTGGCGGCTTGCGGCCTGCCCTGCGGCAAAATGTCGGGGCGCGGACTCGGATTCAGCGGCGGCACGCTCGACAAACTCGAATCGATTCCCGGCTACAACGTCAACCTCAGCACCGAACAATTCAAAAAACAATTGAAAGATATCGGAATTGTGCTGACCGGCCAAAGCGCCGACCTTGCTCCCGCCGATGGGAAAATGTATGCCCTGCGCGACGTAACCGGAACCGTGCCATCCATCCCTCTGATTGCATCCTCTATCATGAGCAAAAAAATCGCCGCCGGCGCAAACGCCATCGTGCTGGATGTGAAAGTAGGATTGGGAGCCTTCATGCAAACCCTCGACGAGGCCCGCCAACTGGCCGACCTGATGACTGCCATTGGTGAACTGGCCGGGCGCAAAGTCAAAACCTTGCTTTCTGACATGAACCAGCCCCTCGGCCAGGCGGTTGGCAATGTGCTCGAAGCGCGTGAAGCTATCCAAACCCTGCGCGGCGGCGGCCCAGAAGACTTCCGCGAACACTGCCTCGAAGCAGCCGCCCACATGCTGAGGCTCGGCAACCGCGTCTCCAACCTGTCATTGGCCAGAGAGATGGCCGAGACCGCCCTGGCAAATGATTCAGCCTGGCAAACCTTCAGGCAACTGGTGGCAGCACAAGGCGGGGATGTATCCTATGTCGATTCACCCCAAAGAATGGAAAATGCCCGGTTTATCGAAACCATTCCATCGCCTGAAGCAGGCTTCCTCTCCCAAATTAACGCCCGCGCTGTTGGCGAGGCCTCGGTTGATTTGGGTGCCGGGCGCACCAAGAAGGGCGACCCAATTGACCACGCCGTCGGCTTCGAGATTCTCCACAAAGTCGGTGACCAGGTCGAAAAGGGAGAACCATTGTTTATCATTCACGCCAACGATTTTGAAAAATTGACCCAGGCCAGGCAGGTTGTCCTGAGTGCGCATACGTTTGATAGCTCGCCGGTAGCGCCGTTGCCTTTGTTTTACGAGTAACTTTTGGGCGCGAATTGCAAATTTACGCCATGTTCTACCGAAATATCCCTTTTGTTCTATAATTAGGGCAAATTGCTTGCCTTTTCTTAAGGTTTAGTGCATACTTACTGTGTATCGCCCTGAAAATAGCTGGTTTTTCCGTTTTCGATGGCCGCCCCGGCGGGTTTTCCCGCGTAAAACGGTCGAACCAAATATCTCTCGTTATCTTTACCTGCTTTTTGCCGAGAGGCAAGTAGCCCCCAGCCGCGGAGTCCGCCCATGAGTAAAGTTGCTTTGCGTGTATATAATCGTGACATTGAAGCCCTCATTGACCAGGGACACCTGGACGAGGCCATTGCCCATTGCAAGCATGTGCTGAAAACGTACCCAAAGTACCTTGAAGCCTACCGATTGTTAGGGAAGGCATACCTGGAAGCGCGCCGGTTTTCCGATGCCGCCGACATCTTCCAGCGCGTGCTGCTGGCCGTGCCAGATGATTTTATTTCCCACCTCGGCATGAGCATTGTCAGTGACGAGAAAAAGGATTTAGACAGGGCCATCTGGCACATGGAGCGGGCATACGAAATTTCTCCGTCGAATGCCGGGGTTCAGAACGAACTGCGCCGTCTGTATGGCCGCCGTGATGGGTTGGAGCCGCCTAAAATCCGCCTTACGCGTGGCGCGCTGGCGCAAATGTATACCAAAGGCGGGCAATATCAGCAGGCAATTGTCGAAATTAAAGCAGTGCTGGCCGAAGACCCAGCCCGTAACGACCTGAAAATCTTGCTGGCGCGGGCCTATTTTCGCGCCGGGATTAAGGTGGAAGCAACAGAAATTTGCACCGAATTACTTCGACAATACCCCTACAGCCTGGATGCCAACCGCATCCTGATTGATATTTTGCCCGGAACGAGCCTGGCTGGCAGCGTGGAGCAGTACAAGAAGCGTGTCCAGGCTCTCGACCCCTATGCTGGCCTCGTGGCTGGTTCCCTGTTCGAGGTAGATGGCGTGCCTGATGCAGCTATCTCGGTCGAACGGCTGGATTACGACACCCTCGCCGCTGAGGCGGGCTGGCAGGCGACAGTCTCTCCGGCTCCGGCCATGCCTGAGATTCAACCTTCAACCGAAAATCTCCCCGACTGGATGAAGCAAGCGGGCTGGGGGCCTTCGGCTGGAATATTTGAAGAAGGCCCGGTTAATTTCGAGGAACCTGCTTCCCCGGTTGCCGAGTCCCCGGCTGCCGGTCTGGCTGAAGCAGAGATTCCCGATTGGCTAAAAGCGATGGCGCCCGCCTCGGAGCAGGCAAGTCAGCCCACCGCCGATCAATCCCCCGCCGCTGAAGACCTCGACTGGTTGGCCGGTCTGGGTGGCCCATTGGCTGGAAGTGCTGGGTCTGAAGCGGATGCAGCGCCTGCCGAATCCGAAACATCGCCTGATTGGATGCAGGATAATTTGCGCCAGGCTACTATTGGGACAGTTGCCCTGTCTGACGATGTTGCTTCGGCAGAGGATGACCTTGATTGGTTGAATAACCTGAGCGCCCCACAAGACGAGAAGCATGTTGCGCCGCATGTTCCCACCCCAGCAGACATTCCCGACTGGCTAAGCGTAAGCGGCCTGGGCGAGTCGCAACCTGCAACTCCAACCGCTAAACCTGTTGCTGATTGGTTGGGCGACCTGGATATTCCAAAGGACAAGCCGCCTGCCCAACCCCAACCGGTTGCCGACTGGCTCAAAGACTTGACCCCGGTTTCGGAAGAACAACCGCTCTCCGCGCTGGTCTCTGGCCCTGGCACGAGCGAAGCCGAGCAGGACGAAGCCCTCAAGTGGCTGGAATCTTTGGCTGCAAAGCAAGGCGCAAAGCCCGAAGAACTTCTTACCAGGCCAGAAGAACGCACGGATAACTTGCCCGATTGGGTTGACCATGTGACAGCGGCCCCGGTTCAGCCTGCGCCTGCCGCGCCCGAACTCTATATTCCCGAAAAACCAATCGAGGTCGAAGCAGAACCTTTCTACGGCGATTTATCTCCGGTTTCGAAATCGCCCGGCACTGGCCCACTGGAGCAAGACGAGGCAATGAAGTGGCTCGAATCGCTGGCTGAAAAACAGGGCGCGAAAGAGGATGAACTGATTACAGCGCCAGGCGAGCGCAGCGCGGTGGCCCCGTCTTGGCTTGGCGATGTGCAAAACCCACCGACTGAGCTTTCCGCGCTGGTTTCTGGCCCAGGCACGAGCGAATCTGAGCAGGATGACGCCCTGAAATGGCTGGAATCTTTGGCGATGAAGCAGGGCGCAAAGCCGGAAGAACTGATTACCAAGCCGGAAGAACGCCACGAGGAACTGCCCGATTGGGTTGCCAAAGTTGGCGAGCCGCCGATTGAAAGTACCCAGCCCATGCCAGAGATGCCCGCCGAAGAAGCGTCCCCCTCCGAGGTGGATGCATGGTTCTCTAGCCTGGCGCAACCCGATCAAGCATCCCCGACGCCCATGCCTTGGGAAATTCCTGCGTCTGAAACGCCTGCCGAGTCGGTTTCTTTTGAATCGCCCGCAGCCGAAGCCTCGCCAGAAGCCTTCCCCTGGGAAAGCGACGCTGAAGAAACCGCGGCTGAGCCCAAGCCCTGGGAAATTCCTGCATCTGAAGCGCCTGCCGAGTCGGTTTCTTTTGAATCGCCCGCAGCCGAAGCCTCGCTAGAAGCATCCTCTTGGAAAATCGCTGCTAAAGAAACCCAAACTGAGCCATTGCCCTGGGAAACGTTCGTTGCTGAAACACCTGCTGCGGAGATACCCGCTGTTGTTAGCGCGGATGCTGTGGCTGATGTATCTGACTGGCTGAAGAACCTCGATGAACCGCACCCGGCAGCGCCTGTTACCCCTGACACTGAAGAACTACCTGATTGGCTGAAGGATATGTCGGCGGATGATGAACCCCCCGCCCCGGCCCCGATACCTGAATGGAAGCCGGTTGATGAGGGGGCTGCCAGCCAGGTTGTTGCCGTTGAAACGGCGGCGCAGGTTACAGCCATGCCCGAACCGGCTCCACAAACGCCTCTTCGCCTGCGTTCCACATCATCGCTGCGAGATAAGGACGTGTCTTTCATCAACGATGCGCGCGGTTTGCTCGATAAAGGCAGCCTGGATGATGCAATGTCTAGTTACACCAAACTTATCAAGAAAGGGAAACTGCTTGAGGAAGTACTCGAAGACCTGAACGAAATTGTGTATCGTCATCCGGTAGATGTCATTGTCTGGCAGACAATGGGGGATGCGTATATGCGCTCGAATCGCTTGCAGGAGGCCTTGGATGCTTATACTAAAGCGGAAGAGTTGTTGCGCAGGTAAGGAATGCGGCGGGGCGGGACTCTCGAAGTCTCGCCCCGTTTTTTTGATGTGGTACAATCGGGCGCGTTCGTTCAAAAATTCAAAACTTACGGAGGAAATGTGGAACGTTCTCTCGTTTTGGTTAAGCCCGATGGCGTGCAGCGCGGCCTGGTGGGCGAGGTGATTGCCCGCCTGGAACGGCGCGGCCTGCGCCTGGTGGGGGCAAAATTTTTGCAGGTGAGCCAAGCCCTTGCAGAAGAGCATTATGTGATACATCAAGGCAAACCTTTTTATGATGGACTGATTGCATACATCATCTCTGCGCCGGTGATGGCGATGGTTTGGGAAGGGCCGAATGCAGTGGCCGCCATTCGCCAGACGATGGGCGCCACTCGCCCTTGGGAGGCCGCCCCCGGAACCATTCGGCATGACTTTGCTCTGGAAGTAGGCCGTAATTTGACGCATGCTTCTGATAGCCCAGAAAACGGTGAAAAAGAAACCGCCTTGTGGTTCAAGGCAGAGGAATTGATGGTATGGAGCCGCGATATTGACCGCTGGATTTTCGAGCGATAGTTAACGCAGGATGTCTCTCGCAACATTAAGAGATGCATGATAAATCGAATGCAAAAAGCCTTCCGGTTGGTCTGGAAGGCTTTTTGCATCACAATACAAGATGCAGCAGTTTGAAGATTTGAATCTTACCAGCCCTCAATATAAGGCTGCCATTCGTCGTTTTCAGGCAGGAGTGGCCCGAAGATGTATAGAGCGCTGGCGGGCGGCTCACGCGGAATGACAGTTAGGGCCATACGCGCATCCTCTAACCGGCGGCCTCCCTTAAAGTGGTTGCAGGAGGGGCAGGCGGCTACCACATTTGTCCAGGTGTGTGTTCCGCCCAGGTGGCGCGGGAGGACATGGTCAATGGTCAGGTTGCTTACCTTCCGTCCACAGTACTGGCAGGTATAATTATCGCGGCGGAAGACCTCGCGCCGGGTCAGTTTGACGTGTGGGCGCGGGCGGTGGATCATGTTTTCGAGCCGGATGACGGATGGGCGCGGAAACGACGCAGAGACAGTCTTTATTTCGCCGCGCCCGTTGGCAATCAGCGCGGCTTTTCTGGCAAGCATTAACCCGATTGCGCGCCGCAGGTTGCAAATATTAATTGGTTCAAAATTGGCGTTCAAAACCAGGACATTCATAAGAATCTCCTAAACCTGGCGAATTATACTCCAATGCGATTTAAGCGAGGATTGCATGAACGTTCTTCTTGCTGGTGGAACCGGCTTTATTGGCACAGCCCTAACCCGCTCTTTGCTGGCCGATGGACATAAAGTTTGGGTGATGACCCGAAACCCGGATCAGGCGCGTCTGGTAGAAGGGGCGCAGGTGGTTGGGTGGGATGGGCGCAAGGTTGGAAATTGGTTGGATATTTTCTCTCACATGGATGCAGTGGTTAACCTGGCAGGGGAGAATGTGGGGCGGTGGCCCTGGACGGCGGAGCGCAAGCGCCGCATTCGCAATAGCCGGGTAGATGCCGGGATTGCGCTGTCAGTTGCTTACCAAGAGTCTCCCCGGCGTCCGGCAGTTTTTATCCAGTCTTCGGGCGTGGGGTATTATGGGACTTGCGGCAACGAACTGGTTACTGAAAATAGCCCGGCTGGGTCAGATTTTTTCGCCTCGGTGGCGGTCAACTGGGAGGATTCCAGCCGCATCGTCGACTCGTTAGGCGCGCGCCGCGTGGTCATCCGTACCTCGCTGGTGCTGGATTCTAAGGCAGGCATCCTGCCGTTGATGGCGCTGCCCGTAAAACTGTTTGCGGGCGGGCCTTTGGGCAATGGTAAGCAGGGTGTTTCGTGGATTCACCTGGAAGACCATGTTCGCGCGATGCGCTTTTTGCTGGAAAATGAAAAAGCAACCGGGGTTTTTAACCTATCTGCCCCGAATCCGCTATCTAACGCCGATTTTGTGTCGGCCCTGGCAAAGGCGCTGGGACGCCCATACTGGTTTCCGGCTCCTGCATTTGCGCTGCGGCTGGCGCTGGGTGAGATGAGCACGCTGCTGCTTGATGGGCAGTTCGCCATCCCACAAAGGCTGGTTAATCTTGGGTTTACGTTCAAGTTTGAGACGGCACCCGATGCTTTCCAATCTCTGTTTTGTTATTAAGGCTCTCCCGTTTTTGGTGGGATGGCGAGGTAGGGGCGACCCACCAGGGCATAACGTGACGGGTTTTCGCGGAGAATCCTGGCATAAATTGATGATTTTTCACGCTGGGCGGGCCGCCCCTGCGGTAAAAACGGGAGAGCCGTTATTAAAAATAGTGGTAGGAACGTCCTATACTGGAAAATCAGGCAACTGGGTATAATTAACATCAAGATGCGGCGCATTCTGGGTTGATGAGTTGTAGTTTTTTACGTTTTTCTAATATGCCGGGTGATTTCTTAAAAAAATTTGGTGGTTTTGCGTTAAGAAATTGCTTTTCCCGGAACAAGTCGAATATTTTCATAAGCGAGTCTCGAATGCAAGTTGGAACTGTTCAAAAGCTGATTAATATCTTCAATCAGTCTTTCCGTGAGTTGGGAGTTTCAGTTACACTGGAAAAACTGGAAGATTTGTCTGTCACCGTCCATCGCGCCATGACTGCTCATGCAAGGCAGTTCCACACTCTAGAGCATGTCTTCACCTTCGTTGATGTGAACGACCCTATTCGTAACCTGGCTGCGCTTTATCACGACATCGTATATTTTCAGGTTGATATGGGCTTTTCTCCCGCAATATGGGAGATGATTTCGCCGTATGTGCGCCAACATAACGCGGCTTTTTTGGTGGCGGAGAATCTTTCGCCCGAAGACCGCCAGGTTGCGCTGATTATGGATGTGTTTGATTTGAAACCTGGGCAAAAACTGTCATCTATTTCTGCCCTGAACGAGTTTTTGAGCGCGTTGGTGATGTGCAAGCAAATTGGCGGCCTGGTATCAGATAAAGACTTATTGCGTATGTCGCTTTGCATTGAGGCGACCATTCCCTTCCGCCCGTTTACTTTAGATGGAAAGTCCCACTTCCAGGTGATGGAAGCAACCCTGCCCCGCATTTGCAGACGGTTTAGCATTACTTGCTCTGAAGAAGAGCAATTTGCAGCGATTACAACCGCCGTGCTGTTTGCCAACAAAGATATTGAAAACTTTGGCGAAGGCGACCCGTCCCGATTTCTGGATAATACCTGGAACTTGCTCCCTGAAACCAATGCTGCTCTGCGGATGCCAGACGTATACTCCATAAGCACCTATCGCCAGGCGCTTTCCAAGATGGATTCGTTTTTTGAAAACCTTGACCCAAATACGGTCTTTAGCCAATATCGCGGATTGCCATCGGATGAAGAGTACCAACAACTGACTCGTTACGCGCGCAACAACATTCGCATTGCGCGCGAGTTTCTGCGCATCAAAATCCTCGGCACAACCATTCTTGAATCGCTAGCAAAGGCGACGGGCGGTGATGCCCCGCTCTCTCTGTTCTTGGGTGACTTGCCGCGTGAAGGAACCAGCATCAAACGCCTGGAATATTTCCTGCCCGAACTTGAACACGCTCCCTGGGTAGACCAGCACTCGGTCATCTATCGGTTGTTAGAGACAGGGCGCACCAATAACGTTGACTTTGACATGAAAAACTCACCCTTGTCGCTTTTCATCTACCGCACCATGCCTCCCGACAAAATTGAGCAAGCAATGGA
This sequence comes from uncultured Anaerolinea sp., assembly GCA_964388215.1. GTDB lineage: Bacteria > Chloroflexota > Anaerolineae > Anaerolineales > Villigracilaceae > UBA5195. The sequence continues at coordinate 10,036 of CAYLZI010000003.1, read as the reverse complement.
AACGGCAAAAGATTTTTATGCTGGTTTACTTTCGGCCCACGATTTCTTGATGAGCCTCGACCCGTTTGTTGTTCAGTCTATTGCGCGAGCCAGTTCTATCATGGTTTTCACCCGGCGGCAGGCCCTGCTCCAATATGCTGGGGAGGGGTAATTTTGCCAGAGCAAGAGACGTTTACTCCCGAGCTGCTCTCGCGCCGGGGCGAGTGGAACGCCTGGCTTTTTGCCCTGGCGGCTACAGCGGGGCTGCTCATCATCCGAACCTGGGCGATTGTTCCTTCGTGGGTGTGGTTTTTCGCCGCTTTCCTATATTTTTCCGCTCTTTCCATTTCGCTGGGCAATTGGATGGACCGCCGCACCCGCCTGACTCTCTTTCCCGAAGGAGTAGTTTACGAAAATGGATTGCGAAAGACGCGCCTGGCGTGGGATGAGATTCTGCGCGTGCGGGTGCTGCCCGCGCGCTGGGGGCGAACGGTGCAGGTGATTGGCGAATCGTCCCATTTTTCATTCAATACTCCGGGCGAGGTGAAATTTCGGGGCGAACTGCGCGGGCGTACCGGTTTTGCCCAGGGAGATGATATCCTGGATATTGTGATTCGCTCGGCGAGATTGCGCACCGTTAACCGGCAGGAGCCATACACAATCTATTCGCGTGAGTGAGTTCTGATGTATAATACGCCCATGATGATGTTGGCTTACGCTTACTATTCCAGCCAGACCTAGCCCCTGTTGTGGAGGATTCGACGCGCCTGCTCCACAGCAGGCGCGTTTTTGTTGTAATCATTTTTTCGGAGGATGATGATGAACGTCAATGAACAAGTCGAAATTTTGATGCAAGGCACCGAATATGGCGATGAGGGGCTTCGCAAAACGATGGAGGAGGAACTTCGCCAGCGGCTTATCGAAGCCGAAAAGGAGGGTCGCAAACTAAAAATTTATTGTGGCTACGACCCGCGCACAGCTGACCTCCACATTGGTCATACGGTCACCATGCGCAAACTGCGCCAGTTTCAGGATTTAGGACACGAGGTTGTCTTTTTGATTGGCACCTACACATCACTGATTGGCGACCCATCCGATAAAGATAAACTGCGCCCGCTTCTGACCCAGGATGATGTGATGCAAAATGCCCGCACTTATGCCGAACAGGCTTTTCGGGTGCTTGACCGTTCCAAGACCATCATTCGCTACAATCACGAGTGGCTTTCAGGCCTCACCTTTGCCGACATAATCAAACTCGGCTCGGGTTTTACCATCCAACAATTCCTGACGCGCGAGGCCTTCCGCAAGCGCTGGGACGGAGATGACGCCATCTACTTGCACGAGTTTTTCTATGCCATTATGCAGGGTTATGACGCCTTTGCCCTGAAAACGGACGCGCAGGTTGGCGGCACCGACCAGTTGTTCAACATCATTACCGCCGGGCGCAAGATTATGACGGCCCTGGGTGAAAAACCCAATATCGGCATCATCATGTCCATCTTGCCTGGGACGGATGGCGTGGTTAAGATGAGCAAGTCACTCGGTAACCACATTCCGCTCAATTCTACGCCTGAGGATATGTATGGCAAGGTAATGTCCATTCCAGATGCGGCGATGGGGCAGTTTGCCCGGCTGGTGACGCGCTGGCTGCCGGCCGAAGTGACCGCGTTCGAGGCAGGGCTGAAATCGGGAAGTGTCCATCCGCGCGATGCGAAGATGAAACTGGCCCACGAAATCACGGCCACTTATTACAGCGAATCACAGGCCGAGCAAGCGCAGGAGGCCTTCGTGCGCCTGTTCCAGCAAGGGCAGATTCCTGCTGATATGCCGGAATACAACCTCCAGCCGGGTGAAACAGCGCTGGATGTTCTCCTCGCGGCGGGCCTGGTGGCGAGCAAATCCGAAGGCCGCCGCATGTTCGAGCAGAAAGGCGTCAAACTCGATGGGGAAGTTCTCGAAAAATTCGATACTGCTTTCCCCCACCCAGGCGTGTTGCAGGTTGGCAAGCGCCGCTTTGTGCGCGCCAAATAAAAATTGTTCAGGTGTTTTGCGAAGGGCGGCTCCCTAAAAAGAGCCGCCCTTTGTCATTCCGGGTGTACGTTCAAACCACACCAGTAACGATGAATGAGACTGATAGCGCTGGAGAACTGGTCATAATCAATGGCTTTGAGAATGTAAGAATTTGCGCCCAGGTCATAGGCCTGCTGGATGTCGGGCATCTCGTTCGATGAGGTGAGCACAACAACTGGCAAGAGTTTATATTTCGGATGCGTTTTCAATAGTTTCAGCACGTCTAACCCGCTAATTTTTGGAAGTTTCAGGTCGAGGAGGATGACGATAGGAGCGGGAATTCCCTTTTCCCACTTTTCGAGATACTTAACGGCTTCCTCTCCATCAGAAGCAATTTCCAGGTTAATGCTGGATTCCACTTTTTGCAAGGCTCGCTTAATTAAATCAGCGTCCAGAACGTTGTCTTCGACAAGTAGGATGTGGCAGGAGGCATTGTTCATAAAAAATCCTGGGAACGAGCGATTGAGTAGAAAGGCGCTCCCCTGAGGTAATTATAGCATGGCCTTGACACATTCGAGTCTGCGTATTAATATTTTTTGGCTCTCCTGTTTCTGGCGGGTGGCGAGGCAGGGGCGACTTGTCGGGGAATAACGTGATGCGTTTTCGCGGAGAATCCTGGCATAAAACGATGATTTTTCGCGCTGGGCGGGTCACCCCTGCGGTTTCCATTAAAAATGGTAGCTTTTTTTATATCACACGATTGGAAAAAACCTATGCCAACTCATTTTTGCGGTGGCGCCGATGCGGTACGCGCTTTGAACACATTCATCAAGCTGACGCGCGCCACTGAAACCTTGCTTGCCCGCCTCAACCAGCGTAAGACGATTTATCCACTCAGTCTCAGCCAGTTTGCTGTGCTGGAAGCGCTTTATCATCTCGGCCCGCTGACGCAAGGACAAGTCAGCGCTAAGGTGCTGAAATCTACCGGCAACATTACACTGGTGATTGATAACCTGGAGAAACAGGGATATGTCCGCCGGGTGCGCGAGAACCAGGATCGTCGCATAGTTACAATTCATATCACAGAGTTGGGCAAGTCCCTGATTGCGCAGATTTTTCCGGCGCATGCCCATGCAATTTTTGATGAGCTGTCGGTGCTTACAGAAGAAGAGCAAGAACTGCTCGCCAGTTTGTGTCTTAAGTTGGGAAAATCGCAAGGGAAAGCATAATTTGAACACCACGCCTTTCTTAAAGTCATCAAACGCCCTCACCCCCTGCCCTTCCCCTGCCGGGGGAAGGGAGAAAAAGCCCCTCTCCCAACGGGAGAGGGGTTGGGGTGAGGGAAATTTAGCGACTTTAAGAAAGGCGTGTAATTTGAACAGGGGACGCCGAACTATCCTGCGCCTTTCAGGTAAATCCCGGTCGGGTCGAGTTCTTCGCGCAGGATTTTCAGCTCGCTCTCAGTAACAGGCTCTGTTATTTTGATTTTTTCGGCCACTTTCAAATCCCAGCCGGTGTTTTGCTTTGCCAATTCGACGGTTTTCTCGGGGTGAAGGGCCACGAGCATGAGTTCGCCGGCTTCATCTGGTTCCATAAAACCGATGTCGGTTACGACTCCCACCGGGCCTTTGCCGCGCAGCCCGGCCTTTTCACGCCCACCCGCGCCATCGAGGTAGCCTGCCGAGGTCAGGAAATCCACTTTTTCTGGGAAGCGGCGCTTTTGGTGCGGAGTCATGATGTAGCAGCGGTTGGCCCAGGCCGCAATCTCTTGCGCGCCGCCTGAGCCGGGCAGCCGCACTTTGGGGTGTTCATAATCCGTCCCGACGATGGTCGCATTGATGTTGCCGTAACGGTCAATTTGCGCGCCGCCCAAAAAGCCAACGTCCACGTTGCCGCGCTGGAGGTAGTTGGCGAAGATGTCATACATGCTGACCACCGAAAGCGCGCCGCTGACCAGGGTTGGGTCGCCGATGGAGAGTGGCAGGCGGGCCGGCTCCGCGCCGATGACGCCTGCTTCGTAAATCATCACCAGATTGGGGGCGTGGGTGCGCTTGGCGAGGTTGCAGGCCAGGTTGGGCTGGCCCACGCCCACGAAAACGACATCGCTGTCTTTGAGCAGGCGCGCGGCGTTGACAATCATCAATTCAGCGGAAGAGTAATTCAGTGCGGTCATGATTTCTCCTTATTGGGCGGATGACCGGGTTGTCCCAGTTTAATCCGCAAGAAACGTTCGATTTTTTGGTAAACTTGCGCGGGCTTTTCTAGCGGCACAAGATGGGTGGATTGTTGAATAGTTTCTTGAAAAATGGCCGGGTTGACTTTTTGCACCCGGTGGGCGGTGGGAGATAGAAATGTATCTGTTTCGGCCCCGCGGATAATCATGGTTGGCACTTGCAGGTTGGGCAGTCCCCACCATAAGTCCATGTCGCGCCAGACGCTGGTGTAGTAAATTCGCGCTTCCCATTCAGGGCTGTATGCCAGTTCATAATTGCCTTCGGCGCGCGGTTTGCTGATTCCGTTGACGTATGCCCGCAGGTTTTGGTCCGAAAAATGCCTGAAAACATGCTTACGACGGTAGCTTTTGAAGAGCGTTTCAGGGTTATCGAAAACGCGGCGGCGGCGCAGCGCGCCTAAAATCCAGGGGTGCAAGCGATAGGCCAGCCCGGAGGCTTTGAGAAGGTTATAAGTGGCGATGAAGCGCGGCGGGAAGAGTACTGGGTCAATTAACACCAAGGCGCGGAACTTTTCCGGTTGGCGCAGGGCGGCTCGCAGAGTGACGATTGCGCCAATTGAATGCCCAACTGCTATTACCGGGGCCAGATTTTGCTCTTCGATGAACAACAGCAAGTCGTCGCTCATAGGGTGCCAGGTTCCCAGTTTGCCAGGGTTCGTCCCATCCCAGAGCGGGCGCAGGTGCATGGCGTTAACATGGTAGCGTTCTTTGAGCATCTCTACCAGGGGCAGGTAGCAGGCGGGCGGGTAGCCATTGGCGTGCAGGAAGTGCAGGCGCGGCCCGTTGCCGCCGAAGTCGGTGAAAGGAATCATCCGGGTTATTCACTAATCTGCGCTAATCTTCTCGAATAAAGCGACTGGATTGGTTGATTTCTCAATAACGTCCGTAATTTACCGGTTCGCTCATCAACGCAGGCACTTTGAGTTGCTCGTGTTTCTCCGCGCCGAGTTTGGCCCAATATTCTTCCCGGTCTTTCACGCCATGCACCCATTCATCGAGATACTGGCGGGTGGCTTCGGGGTCGGAGGAGATTTTGTCCCAGGCCAGGTAAAACTCATTATCGCGGTCGTAGTAGCCTTGGGCATAACTGGGATGTGCGGCATGAGGGACATGACACACGGCGCCGACAATGAATCCGGGAATCATGGTGCGGTTCGGATCCGAGCGGATGACGCTCTCGTCGACGATTTCTTCGGCGGTGAGAATCACTTTTTTCGCCGCGAAAGCGACTTCCTTCTGCTCACCGACGATGCCCCACAGATGGGCGTTGCCCTGGGCATCGGCCCGCTGGACGTGGACAATCGCCACATCTGGGTTGAGCGCCGGGACGGTGATGACTTCTTTTCCGCTGTAGGGGTCGGTGACGCGCTTGATGCGCGGGTTGGATTTCTCCAAATCGGTGGCCGCAGTCTGGTTCATCGGCAGGAAGGGCAGGCCGCTGGCCCCGGCTTGCAGGCGGGTAATCATGCCAAAGTGGGAATATTCCTCCCATTCCAGTTGGCCTTTTTCGATGGCAGTTCGCACAATCCGCAGACTGCCCACGCCGGGATTTCCCATATACGAGAAAATTACCTTTTTCGCGCAGCCTGCCGCCGCCATCTGGTCGTAAATCAGGTCGGGCGTGGCGCGCGCCAGGGTCAGGTTCTTTTTGCCTTGCCGGATGATTTCATGCCCGGCGGCAAATGGGATGAGGTGGGTGAACCCGGCGGCATATACCACATCGCCATCGTTCACGAATTGCGCAATTGCGTCTTTCAGGGAGATTAATTTGGTCATGGAGTTTCCTTTATTAGGCGTGTAGCCAATTTGTATCGAGGCTTTACAAGTTCCTTAAAATAATACCGAAAAAGGCGAGGGACTTTTTCAGATATCGATTACTTCTTTTTCTTCGCTTGCTTTTCTTTCTGCGCCGCTGCGCGTTTCTCTCTGGCTTCGCGCTGCTTTTGCCGAAACTGGCGAATGCCCGCGAATCGCCCGGCAGATTTGGCGGGCGGCGCGGTCATGCGTAAGATGACCAGCCCAGCGCCCACCCCCAACGCGCCAACGCATAGCAGGCTGACGTAGCTGATGCTTTCACTCCGGCGCTTAATTTCTTCAGGGGGGATGAGCGTGGGGGTCGGAAAGTGCGGCGAAATGCCCCTTGCGGCGGCATCGCGGGTTTGCAGGGCTTGAACGCCATAAACGATGTAATCTTGGGTGGCGCGCAAATCGGCCACTTTAATGCGGGTTGGGGTGGGGAGGTTTGCCGACAGCGCGGTTTGCGCGCCAACCTGCTGCGTTTGGCGGGCCAACGCGGCATACGCTGTGTTGGTCGAATTGGCTGTCAGATTCCTGTCGGAACGGGAAATGTCGGTTGAAATAAATATCATCAAGGCAAACAGCCCAATGATGAGAAAAAAAGCGCCAATGCGCGAGACAAACTCCCGACGGTCCATCGTTTCTTCACCCATGTTTACCTCGACGAAAGCCTGGTTTCATACGTCAAATTCTATCATGCAGGGATTATACAGGCCAAAAATTAAAGAACGCTTCCCGGCGATTTTATTCCGCCAACAGCGCGGAACTTTCGCCGGGAAGCGTCTCTGTGGATTGGTAATAGACTCAGATTATTCTACGTTGCCGAACCAGCCCTTGCGCACCACCCACTTGGCAAACTCCAGCACGGGCACAATGGTTACGGCCAGCCCGCCCACAATCAGCCAATCGTTGAGCGGCAGGGCATAGGTGCTGAAAGGCTCGTTCAGGAAGGGCAGGTAGATAATCAACACGAGCAAGACCATTTCCCAGCCCACTGCCAGGTTAAGCCACTTATTTTGGAAGGGCTTGTCTAGCACCGAATGGCGGTCGGAGCGGAAGTTGTATGCCTTGAAAAACTGAACCAACACCAGCGAAACAAACGTCATCGTCATAGCATGTTCCAGCCCGCGTGTCGGGTCGTTATAAGCCCATAGGAATAATCCCAGGTTGATGATGGTTGACCAGATACCCCCCAGCGTCATCAACGTTACTACCGGGCGGGTGAAAATGCCCGCGCGCGGGTCGCGCGGTTTGCGCTTCATCAGGTCTTTTTCGGCAGGGTCCACCGAAAGCGCCAACGCGGGCAGGCCATCCGTCGCCAGGTTGACATATAGGATTTGCACAGCCGTCAGCGGCAGGGGCAGCCCAAGCAGCGCCGAGCCTGCCATCAGCCCAATTTCGCCAATATTTGAAGAGAGCAGGTACATCAGATATTTCTTGATATTGCCAAACACCCCGCGCCCTTCTTCCACTGCCGCCACAATTGAGGCGAAATTATCATCCGTCAGGGTCATTGCGGCGGCTTCTTTGGTCACATCGGTGCCTGTAATGCCCATTGCCACGCCGATATCAGCCTTTTTAAGCGCCGGGGCGTCGTTCACGCCGTCACCGGTCATTGCGGCAATGTGCCCAAGTGACTGCCAGGCTGTCACCACCCGCAACTTGTGCGAGGGCGAAACGCGCGCATACACGCTGATGCTTTCCACCTCGCGGCGCAACTGCTCATCGCTCATCTCCTCCAACTCGGCCCCCGTCACCACCCGTCCGCCGTCTTTCAGCAATCCCAATTCACGCGCCACTGCTCCCGCCGTCACGGGGTGATCGCCGGTAATCATCACCGGGCGGATACCGGCATCGGCGCACAGCGCAATTGCCTCTTTCGCTTCGGGGCGTGGCGGGTCAATCATCCCGGCCAGGCCCAAAAAGGTCATGCCTTTTTCGGCGGTTTCACGGGTTACATTGGTTTTGGAGGCAATTCCCAGCACGCGCAGGGCGCTCCCGGCCATTTCTTGCGCCTGTGAAAGAATCGCCTCGCGGGACTCCGCATCGAGCGGGGCAGCGCCGCCAGGCGTCAGTACAAAATCGCAGCCAGCCAGAATCACCTCCGGCGCGCCTTTGGCATAGGCAGTGCGTTGTCCGCTCGCCTCGTGAATGGTCGTCATGCGCTTGGTTTCGGAGGAGAAGGGGATTTCATCTACCCTGGGATGTTCTGCATCGAGCGACTCTTTCCATATCCCCGCTTTGGCGGCGGCGACAATTAACGCCCCTTCGGTTGGGTCCCCTTTAATATCCCAATTGCCCGCTGCGAAATGGGCCAGCCGCGTGTCGGATGCCAGGGTTGCTGCGCTGAGCATTTGGCGCAGTTCCGAGGTCGGGGCGGATGCCTTTTCGCCGTTTAGCGAGAACTCACCATCGGGAGCATATCCCGCCCCTGAAACGTGATACATTTTCCCAGCGCAGTATAGCCGCCGAATCGTCATCTCGTCTTTGGTCAGCGTGCCGGTTTTATCCGAACAGATGACCGAGGTGCTGCCGAGCGTCTCCACCGCTGGCAGGCGGCGGATGAGCGCATGGCGCTTGACCATCTTCTGCACGCCAATTGCCAGCGAAATAGTGACGACGGCTGGCAGGGCTTCTGGCACAACCGCCACTGCCAGCGCAATGCCGAAAATCAGCATTTCGATAAAAGGCTGCCCCCGAAACAGGCCGAGCGCCACAATGATGGTGACCACCACAAAAGCCGCCCGCGCCAGCGCCGTTCCGACTTTATCCAGATTTTGCTGGAGCGGCGTGCGCCCGGTTTCGACATCTTGCAGCATTTTGGCGATTTTGCCAAACTCGGTCTGCATCGCGGTGGCGGCGATGAGGGCGCGTCCACGCCCATACGTTACAGCCGTCCCGGCGTAAACCATGTTTTTACGGTCGCCGATGGGCAGGTCTGCGCTGCCCAAAGGTTGGATATGTTTTTCAACCGGTACCGATTCGCCGGTGAGCGCGGCTTCCTCCACTTGCAGATTGACCGCTTCGAGCAGGCGCGCATCGGCTGGCACGCGGTCGCCGGTATGCAAGATGACCACATCTCCCGGAACCAGTTCGCGGGCCGGGGTTTTGACTTCCACCCCATCGCGCAGCACTGTGGCCGTGGGCGCGGCCATCTGCTTGAGGGCCTCAATCGCCCGTTCGGCGCGATATTCCTGCGCAAAACCCAACCCCACCGCGAACAATACGATAACAGCAATGACGATAGATTCGATGCCATGCCCCAGGAACAACGAAAGGGCTGTCGCGCCCAACAAGATGAGAATCAGGACGTTCTTAAACTGTTCGAGCAAAATTTCCCAGGGCGAAGTGCGGCGGGCAGCCTGTAATTCATTAGGGCCATGTTCGGCCAGTCGTTTTTCCGCTTCAGCACCTAGCAGGCCGCCTGGCCTGCTTTGAAGTTGGGAAAAGGCTTCGTCGGTAGTCAGGACGTGCCAGGGGTGGGTTTGTGGCATATTTTAGTTCTCTTTCTTTGGCATTCTGGAATGGAACGACTTTTTTTGAGCGAGAGGAAATCCCTTCAAATTGCGCTCAATCTCCGATGAACTGCATGAAAACCTGGTTTCCGAGCAGCCGCCCGCGTTTTGTCAGGCGCAGGCGGTTTTTCTCGCCCCCAGAAGGGGAAGAGGACTGATTGTCCCATTCCAACAGGCCGAGGCGGGTCAGATGGTTAATTTGTTTCCCGTAGATTTCGGTTAACTCAACCCCGAATCGTTGCCGAAAGATTCCAGCAGAGATGCCTTCGGTTGTCAGGCGCAGGCCGGTCATCATGGTTTCGTCCATGTCTTCTTGGGGCGTGTTTTTGTGATGGTTGACGGCGGCAGGGGAGAGGGGCCAGTTATCAGTAATCAGTGAACAGTTATCAGTTTTCAACCGCTCGATGTAGGTTTTGATGCGCAGGACGTTGGAGTAGCGCACCCCGTCCGCGTAGCCGTGCGCGCCCGCGCCCAGGCCGAGGTAGGGCAGGTTGCGCCAGTA
>CAYLZI010000002.1:0-46914 GCA_964388215.1 uncultured Anaerolinea sp. | reverse complement strand
ACGGTTCGGGTCCGTGAGGTCCCGCGTTCAAATCGCGGCGCCCCGACTAAACAAACACAATCGCGCCATGTCGCCAACATCCCATGTCCGGCGCGGGCGCGGTTGTGCTTAATGCAATGCTTTTTGCGAGGACTAACCATGGCCGCACTTCCCCGTTTTATTTCCATTCCCGAAGCCGCCCGGCGGCTGGGACTGCCCGCCCAGGATTTGTACCGCATGGTGGATGCGGGTAAAATCAAGGCAGCCGAAATAAATGGAGAAACTGTCGTGAGTGAAGAAAGTGTGGAAAAACGCGTCCCACAAAACAGCCCGGTGAAAAAAGAAGATTTGCCGGAGTACAGGAAGTATGCGCATCTCAAAGGGGTGGGAATTGGAATTGCCGAAGCATCTCGGAAATACGGATTGAACTTCTCCACTTTGCGGCGCTGGACACTGAGAAGCGTCATTGCTCGTATCGGGCAGGATGGTCAGAAAATTCTGATTGATGAAGCAGATGTTGCTTACGCAGCGACACTATACCGTAAGCGAGGGGGCGGAAAACAAGGAAAGCGAATATTTCAAAAAGGAGCCTGAAGTTTCCTTTTTTTTTTAGCCCAACCTAGCCATTTTACCGATTGACAATATGGCTAGGTTGGGCTAAACTAACCCCAACCCCGAAATCCGGGACCTTACCAACCCACCCCGACAAAGCGCCCCGGAGAGTGTCTACTCTCCGGGGCAGAGCTGGCAGAGTCTGATTCTGCCAACGAGGACAGTGTAACACGTCCCCGCTGGCGACACAAATGCCAACGGGGATTTTTGTTACACGGAGGATTGATGAAAGCGATTATCGAATCGAAGATAAACACCTGGGACGGAACGCACGGCGGGGATTGCGGCATAGTCCTGCTGCACACCCAGATTGGAGTCGCATGGTAGCCCCCACCCCGGCGCACTTCCTCGGCTTTCTCGAACTGGACGAGTTGATTCGCAGCGCCGCCCGGTGGCGCTCGATGAACTGCATGATGTATTGCGTTTCGAGCGCCGCCGGGAGACTGACCACCGAAATGGGATATATCGAGGTATCGCAGTTGGATGGCGATGGGTCCGTCCTGTACTGGCAAATGTACCTCTATACCGACCGGTGGGTTGACTCGCGCGAAAACAGCCTCTCTGACCGAAAGTACAGCCTGCGCGAAAATGCCCTGGTTGTGGAGCAGGCGATACGAAACCGGCTGACAGAGTCGGGTTTCGGCGTGCGCGAGGCGCGTTTCGAGCGTCCATCCGGGTACTCCCCCACCCTGGGGGAAGCCCCAGACTTTCTGACGCGCGATGAGGCGACAGGCTGGCGGTCCCATGCCTGACACCATCGCCCGACCGCGCGCCCTGCTGCGGATCGCGTCCAGCAAGGCTGATGCTTATCAGCCGCTGGCGCGCAATCACGAGTGGCTGGTCGTGGACGACCCGACCGGCGACTTCCAGGGGCGCTATTTTACCGACCGCGACCTTCCGCTCACCCAATGGGCGGAAGGGACGATATTTCGCCACCGCTTCAGCGGGCGGCACAAAGTCGTCCGGGGTGGGAGATTGGTGGACCAATGAGAACGCCCACCCCCAAGGACCTCAAGCACGCCAACCGACTGCGTCTCCGGGACACGCGCCTGCGATATGTCATGACCGTAGACCTGAACGACCCGGAGAGCATGCGCCAGTTCGGAGAACTGATGCGGTCTGGCGACAGCATGTTCCAGGCGCACCCGGCCTTCGGGCTGCGGGACACCCGCGACCGGCTGGTGGCAGACGGATTCGTCATCGTGCGCGAAGAAGGAGGGAATGCCCCGGACTGAAACTCCCCCACCCCACCCCGCCCCGCCCTGGGGTGCAGCAAGTAAAAGTGCAGGCGGTTGTTCGTAGCAACCGCCTGCGGCGCAGAAAAGCTTTCACTGGCCCTTGCTGCACCTCCATTTTACTCATCTGTCGCGTCCGATACAAATGGAGGTTTGCACCTTGAAAACCCTGGCTAATAAACCCACGACCGTCGCGCTCGTAACGTCGCGGCCAGCCCCCCCGCCCGGTGACTATCTTTTGCCCCTGCGCTGCCTGTTGATGGGCATCGCGGAAGATGGGCAGCCACTGGCCCTCAACCTCAACAACCCCAGCCCAGGGTCCATCCTGGCGATAGGCGACCCAGGCTGCGGCAAGACGCGCCTGTTGGGCGTTCTGGCGCAATCCGCCAGAACGGAAAGACCCGACCGGGTGCGCTTCGGCGTCATTTCCCCGCGCCCGGCAGAATGGCGCGCAGAGGCGGACTCGCGCCATTGCCTGGGCGTGCAGTGGGCATTTGATTCCGGCGGCGTCGCCGATCTGCTCGCAGATATGCTGGCTTTCGCCCGACAAGGCGACCGCGGACAGTCGCGGCTGCTGCTGATTGACGGCCTGCCCGACCTGCGCAATCTGGGCGCGGAAGACCGCGAGACACTGTCCTGGCTGGTCAGCGAAGGTTCACAATACGGCGTATACGTCATTGCCACGATGACAACCCGCGCAGCCCTGGCAACAAGCGGCCTCAGCCCCTTCGGGGCGTCTGTGTTTGGCGGCATCGCCGCTCCCGACGCCGCTGTGTCCCTGGCTGACGGCGCGCCCGTGCGGCAACTGCCGCACGGCGTATTTTGCACCCCCGGAAAACATGGCGGCTGGCGCACATTCTGGCTGCCCAATTAGAGGAATATCATGACCAACACCACCAACACTTACGACCCTGGGTTATGGGAGCGCCTGACCGCCCCCTTTACCAATATGTTCCGCCCCAAAGACCGGGACGGGGATGGCCAACCCGACCCCTCCCCCATCTCCGGCAAGTTTGTGCTCGGCTTTCTTTTCAACACCATCCTGGCGGTCGGCGCCTACCGCATGGTGGACGAAATGCTGCGGTTGAGCGGCGGCAACTGGCCGCTCTCGATCTTCATGGTGGCCTTCTCCGAAGGCGGCTTCGTGGGCTGGAAAGTGGCCTGGCGCGACCCGCGCTCAAACGCCGCGCAACGCGGGCTGGCCATCGTCATGATGATCATTCATGGCGTCGTCTCCATCGCGTTTACAGTGGCCAACTTCATCGAGATCGGGCTTGCCCGGCTGACCATCAACGGCGCCAGCGCCGCCACCCCCGGAAACGTGGTCATTGCCCTGGGCGTCACCCTGGGGCTGGTAATTGTGGCCAACTTTGTCGCCATCCCGCTCTACCTGCACTACGACGATGGGGACAAGGACGAGCGCGACCACCAGAAACAAATGGCGCAGCTCGCGCGCAAAGAGCGCGCCGATGAACTCTCGATGCGCCGGGCTGAGCAGGAGGCGGACGTAGCCGAGAACATGGCCCGCACAACCGCAAAGACCCAGGCGACGATTGCATTGGCGCCCATCCTGTCCACCCTGCACGGACTGGACCTCGCCGAGGAAGAGATACGCAAGAAATTCGGCAACTACGTCCCCGAACAAGTCCTGGCGGAGATTCTCGCCGACTTGTACCGCACACTGCCTGCCGGGCTGGCCCAACAATTTGCCGCAAACTCGGCGCTGGACGCCGTCGAGCAGCGGGTCAAGCAGGAGGAAATCGCCGCCAATCTCAGCCGGGCGCTGGGAGCCAAGAAAGCGCCGCTGACCCCCGCGCCGCTGCCCCCTGCGCCGATTGAGCAGCCTGCTGCCTTTGGCAACAACGGACGCGGAGGTTCCGGGGCAAATTTTCCATAGGCGCCGCCCTGCCTGACCTGCTGGATGCAGCGGAACTGCTCCGGTCGCCAGGGACGGTTAGGGTCGGCAAACAGGGAGCGCGCCGACCGCCTCACTCTGATGAGGCGATGGCGCTCCTCGTCACCGCGCTGGCAACGGTCGGGCGGCGGACGGGTATCCTGACGCTCAATGCGACCGCTCCCGACGGACGACCGCTCGCCCTGGCTATCATCTCATCCGCGCGCTGGGACCGGAACAAGAATGGCAATACGGTCCTGGCTGAAGTTTTGGAAACGGAGATAACAACATGAACAACCCTTACCCCTACCCCTCTCGCAGCCGCTCGCGCTCCGATTTTCGGGGCTGGCTGCATTGCGTTGTACGCCCGATGGTGCTGCGCTCGGCGATTGTTCTGCCCGCCTTCCCCATTCTGGTCGTCGCCGGAGTGGACGGCAATACCGCCATCTACATCACCATCGCCCTCTGGCTGGCGGTCATGGGCTGGCAGGCATATCAATATATCAGCGTCCGGTGGCAATCCCACGCATCCGCCCCGCCCGCCTCACCCCCATTGGAAGTTCACCGCCCATCCTACGGTGGCTACGACCCTGCCGGACAATCGCGCGCGGACATTGCAATAAGTCCGCCACGCGCCGCGTTGCCGCCGCCCTGCCCGCGCTGTCAGTCCACGCAAACGGTTGCCCTGCGCAGCGGCGCGTTTTTTTGCGAGGATTGCAGAGCGCCCTACGTTAGGACGGGAGGAAGCCCGTCATGATGAAGCGCCTGCTCGTGATTATTTGCGCCCTGGCCGTTTCCAGCCTCGCCTGCGCAGCATCTGTTGGCGGGTCGAGCATTGCCTGGGATGCGCCAACGTCCACGCCGGAGGGTGTCGTGACCGCGACACCCTCCCCCTCCCCTGCCCCGACCGCCACAGCCACGTCCATCGCGTCGCCGCAGTACGCCGTATGCACGGGCGTGCCTGGCGGCAGGCTGCATGTGCGCTTCGCCCCGGGCGATACAAGCGCCGTGCGCGGATATGCCCTGGAAGCCGAATCCCTGGTCGTCTCCGGCGCGCGCCGCGAGATGGACGACAGCCGTTGGATCGAAATCACCAGCCCGGTGCACGGCTGGATTAATCAAAAATACATCTGCAACGAAAGATGATGAGGTTTTTATGCCTGCTTTGAAGACCGTCCAACTCGAAATCAGGGAGGCCATGCTGCGGCTGGTCGAGGCGGCCATGACGCGCTATATCAAAGACAGCGCCCTGCCAGATGTTGAAACCGCCGCCTTGCAGCGCTTTATGTCGTGGCTCAGGGAGGACGCATAGTGCCCCCGCGATACAGCATCACCAACAATCCAGGCTCGGAAGCCCTGGCGAGTGTCTTTGACGAATGGTGCGCCAGCCTGCCGCCCGTCGAGCGCTCCACCGCCCGCAACCTGCTCGACCACCTGGTACGCTCCCCGATTCGCAATCTGGGCGAAAAATCCGCCAAGGAATTGCTCGTAATCACCCTCACCCACCCCGCCGTGCGTGAGCAAATCAGGGCATTACGCAATGGATAAGAAAGTCGGGCACACCCCCGAAGCGCCTTTGCTGCTCCCTGGTGGAGAGCGGATCACAGCCCTGGTGTACGGGCAACTCGTCGGGGAAACGGGCAGCGTATTGGCGGCCTACCGCATCCCGATGGAGGAAGCGCACCTGTACGGCGGTGTCGGCGGCGGCTGGTCCCGGATGCCCCTCGCCGAAAACGGCAGGCAGAAAACCGTGAGCCGCGTGCGCGCGGCGAAATATTGTCCAACCCACAACGGGCTGTACCTGGCAGATTCCGGCTGCCCGTTGTGCAATCACACAGAAGGATAAACCGATGGCAGAATTTTGTGCAAACTGCGCCCAGGAACTGGGCTTGCCCGAACCAGACATCCAGGCTGCCCCAGGCAAGATAATCTTTGAAATCTGCGAGGGATGCGGGCCGGGCTGGTTCGACGAATCCGGGCAGAAGTTATCAGTGGAGCCGCTATGATCCTCGTCGCCGTTGCGAACCAAAAAGGCGGCGTGGGTAAGACCACCACGGTCGTCAATCTCGCCGGGCGGCTGGCCCAGTGGGGCAAGCAGGTCCTGGTGGTGGACCTCGACCCGCAGGGGCAGTGCGCTGTCGCGCTCGGCATGGACGCCGAACCCGGCGTCTTCGGATTGCTGCTGTCCGGCGGCAATCCGCGCCAATGGGTGCGCGAGACCGGGCGGGAGCGCCTGCACATCATCCCTGGGGATGCCCGCACCGGCACAGCCCAGATCGTGTTTGGGGCTGAAAGCCGCCCGATCTCCGCCGTCCTGGATGCGATCAAGTCGCTGCGCGGCGACTACGATTACATTTTGTTCGACACCCCGCCGTCCCTGGGGGGATTGCAGGAGCGGGCAATCTGGGCAGCCGACCTGGTGATCGTCCCGACCAGCGCCACCACCCTGTCCTCAGACGGGGCCGCCCAGCTCTACGCCCTGCTCAAAAAGTTGTGGGGCATGGGCTGGGGCGGAAAACTGCTCGGCATTCTTCCCACCTTTTTCGACTCCACAACCGAAAGCCAAACCACGCTGGGCGACCTCACAGATTATTTCGGGGAGGCCCTGCTCTCCCCCATCCACCGGGCCACCGCACTGGCCAATGCCGCATCGCGCGGGCGGACCATCTTTGAAGATGCGCCCGGCTGCCGGGCGGCGCAGGAATATGACCTTGTGGCGCGCCTGCTGACCAAATATCGCTAGGAGGATCGCATGAAAGACCGTCGCCGACTCAACCCATTTGCCCGCCTGCCGCAGGAGCCGGTGGATACAATGCGCGTGGCCAAGCCGGTCGAGCGCAAGCGCGCCTGGGACAAAGCCCACCGCCCCGCCTCGTACAAAATCCCGCTCGAACTGCGCGGGCGCGCCCTGCTCATCCGCCAGTCCATCCGCGCCATCGCCGACGAGCGCGGCTACCTCGTGGATCATGTTGCGACGGTCTTTACCTCATACGGCCTGCATTGCGTCGAGGCGGGCAGCCTGGCGCTGCTCCCCCGCCCCGCCTGGAACGCAGGCCGCCGCAAAATGGCGCTGACCTGGACCGAGCAGCAGGCCTGGCCGCGCGACATCCCGCAGCCAAAGCCGAAGAAGTCCAAGACCGCGGGCGCGCCGGGACCGACCTTGTTGTCATACCGCTGGAGCGATGAGACCGTGCGGGACGCCATCAAGGAAAAGGCGCTCGCGCACAACCTCCCGGCCGGGGAGTTGCTGCTCTCGCTGCTTGATCATGCGCTGGCGCAATGGCAGGCGGGCGCGTTCGATGTCGAGCCGGGAGACGTGCAGGGCCGCCGCGCCCTGCACGGATGGGTGCCGCGTTGACCAAAAAAGAACTTTATTTTTGCGGAAAAAACGAAGGTAAGCGACCTCGCTTACCTGACGCTTATCTGACGCTTACCTGACGCTTACCCGCCGCTTACTGCGCCGCTTACCTTGACGCTCCCAGCGCGCCTGCGCGCGCCGCAAATGGTTCCACCCTTACGCTGATATGCCCGCAAAAAATCGCCCCGCACAAGCCCGCACAGCGGTTTTTACAAAAAACTCATAAAAATTATTCGGAGACCCGGATGAACAAAAATACCAGGAGACAGCCATGACCTTCAGCCCATCTTTTCAGAAATTCCTCAGCTGGGAGCGGTCCACGCGGGACACGCTCGATGTCAAAAAAATCTACATGGACATCGCGGGCGACCCGATGGCGGGCATCGCCCTGAGCGAGATTCTCTACTGGTATCTGCCGGACAGGAACGGGCAGAGCAACAAACTGCGCATCGAAAAGCCTGCTGCCAACGGGCAGATGTATTCGTGGATTGCGGTCCGCCGCTACGAGTGGTGGGACCGCTGCCGCTTTTCGCCGGAGCAGGCCGATTACGCCATCCGCAAATTGATTGAGCGCGGATTGATCGAGAAAAAGGTCTTCAAATTCGACGGCGAGCCGACCGTCCACCTGCGCATGGTCGAGGAGGTTTTCCTGCGCGAGTTCTCGCGCCTGACATCCAATCCGCCCATCAACCCGCATTTGCCCAAGCAGGCGGCCGGTTCCGAATTGGGAAAATTCCCAAAACCAAATCGGACGCCACCCCCTGAAAATGCCCCGAATTGGGAAAATTCCCAAAACGAATTAGGTGAAATTCCCAATTCCATTAACATAGACTACTCTTCTCCTCCTCCTCCTCCTACATCCGCTAACGCGGATGAAATTCACATCCCCCAAACAATCGCCGAAGCCGCCAAACATCCCGACCTGGCCTTGTATCGGGCGATCACCGGCTTCCTCCCGGATTCGCGCAACGACTGGCGCGCGATTATGGATTATCTCGCGCTGATCCGCCGCGAGCGCCCAGGCTTGTCCGAGGAGGAGTTGGCCGCAGATGGCGCAGCCTACTGGCGCGAATGGCACGAGGCGCGCGGCTATCGCAATCCAGACTGGTTATCGTGGTGGACAAACCGGCGCATCCCGGAGCAACGCCGCAAGCGCCAGGCGCAGCAGAAATCCCCGCCGCAACAACCGGCGCCAGCGCCAGTCACACCCAAGCCAGCCAGCCCGCCAGAACCGCCGCCCGACTGGGTACTGAAAAAGGCGGACGAAATCCGACGCAGCAAACCCCAGGGAGATGCGCCATGACAGACGCATTCGAGACAGGGTACATCCCGCACAACCGCGAAGCCGAAGAAGCCATTGTCGGCGCGGTGCTGATTTACCCGGAGATATTCCCCCAGATTGACCTGGCGGCGGAGGATTTTTATATCCATCGCCTGGGCTTTGTCTGGGAGGCGTTCGCCCGCCTGCGCAAAGACAACATGCCGGTGGACATCCTCACCGTCTCGGATGCCCTGCAAGCGCAAGGGCAACTCCAGGAGGTGGGTGGGGCGGCCTTCCTGACCGGGCTGCTCAACCAGGTGCCGACCACGCTCAACGCCGAGGCGTATGCGCGCATCGTGCGCGAGGAATCTGTCCGCCGCCGTCTGCTCTCGGCGGCCAACGAATTGGCGCGCCTGGCTTACGATGCGGGCAAAGACCTGGAGACCGTGACCGGCGAGGCGGAGCAGGCGGTCCGCGCCGCAACCATGCACGCCGCCCTGAACGAAGACACCCAAACCCTTGACACGGTCATCTCGCATCTCTACGAGAGGGCCGCCGAACGCGCGCGCAAAGTCGCCGCGAGACAGTCCGCGCCGACGCGATTGATCCCGACCGGGCTGGGCGACCTCGACAATTTGCTCCAGGGCGGTCTACGCCCCGGCAGGCTGTACATTCCGGCCGGGCGTCCTGGGCAGGGCAAGACCTCGCTCATGCTGTCCATTGCCAACCAGGCCGCCTTGCGGCACGGCAAGCGGGTGGGCATCTTCTCGCTGGAGATGGACAACGAGGAATTGGCCGGGCGGCTGATTGCCATGCAGACCGGGCTGAACGCCAATCAAATTCAGGAGGATACGCTGTCCGGCGACGCCTGGACGCCCTTCACGGAGGCGCTCGGCAACTCCGCCAACGGGCTTATCATCCTGAACGACACGCCCGCGTTGACGCCGGTATCCCTGCGCTCCAAGTCGTTTCGCATCAAATCGGTGTACGGGCTGGACCTGCTGATCCTGGATTACATCCAGTTGATGCGGGCGGGCATCCGCACCCAGAACCGCGAACAGGAGGTCGCGCACATCTCGCGCGAACTGAAATTGCTTTCGCGCGAATTGCGCGTGCCGGTGCTGGCCGCGGCCCAACTCTCGCGCGAGGTGGAAAAGCGCGGCGACCGGGAGCCGCAACTCTCCGACCTGCGCGAATCCGGCGCACTGGAAAACGACGCCGACGTGGTGGCGTTTGTATATATCCCCGACCCGGACGCCATGACCACGCGCGTCAAAGTGGCCAAGCAGCGCAACGGCCCGGTCGGTATGGCGGACCTGTTTTTCAACAGGGGCTTGACCAGGTTCGAGAGTCTGGCCAATAGTCACGGGAGGTAATAGAACTTATGTCTCATACTTATTCAGGCGCAGATGGCGACATCCTCGCGGGCACATTTCGGGCGGGCGTCCTCCACGGCAAGGTGATGATCCCGGCGGTATTTTTTCATCTGCGCCCGGACAGACCGCGCGTCCTCATGGAAGAGCGCATCCCGTTTTGGGCGATTGATCGGCTGGCCGCAGTCGTTTACGCTTATGTGATCACAACCCAGGAACTAACCGGAAACCCGAGCGCCTTCATCCAGGCAAATGTCAAAGCGGATATCCGCAGCGATGGATTGCAAGTAATGCTTCAGGCATTTTCTGTTCGGTTCCATACCAGCCGGAATATCCACGACAGGGCGGAAGAACGGATCCAGAACATGACGCTAAACGGCCATTGGCCAAACCGGGCGAAACTGACGCCACCCCTGGACATTGAGCGCAGGAGTGCAGACAGAGCGCCGCGCGTTTACGGAGACGATTAAAGATGCCCGAACTGCTCACTGGGTTATGGATCGGACTGGCTCTGGCTCAATGGCTTTCCACCGCCGGGTTTGTAATACTGGGAGGCTCCAACATGGCCGTAACCTCACTGACGACTGGCGCGTTAATGCTGGGGATCGCACCCATCCTGGCGTCAACCAGGTTGCTGGACGTTACGCTACAAGACAGCCTGATACTGTCACTGAGCGCGTATGCGCAGTTCGTTTCGGTGGACTGGTACATCAGGCGGTGAAATGGGAGAGCAATGAATGATTCGGAAACACATATCGAGAATGTGGTTATATACTTGATAGACCCTGTTTTTGCGGTAAATATAGTCGCTTTCGAGAATGTATGTTCTAAAGCCTTGACGACGAATCCGTATGGGCTTATGCTTTTAACGTAAACGCCTTTTACCTACCCAGGCGCAAAAAAAAGCCGACACCACACCAACACAAAACGAGGTAACACATCCATGAAGACCCTGAAAACCCTGATCAACATCATCGCCCTGGCGCTTGTCGTCGCCCTGGCGATTCCGCCTGCTTACTATGCCTGGCGCGCCGGGCAGCCGATGCGCATGCCCGAATTCAACGGGTTGACCTTCCACCAGTTCGTCGAATGGCAGAACGCTTCCTGGGCTGAACGCGAGGAGCGCTACAACATCCCCGACGACAAGCGCGGGATTTGCGAACTGACAGACGACATTTTCGCAAATCCTGCGCGGATGGGACTGGCGAACCTCTACGCCCTGTCCGGCATGTTCCCCGGTCTGAAAAATGTCCTCGCGCCCGCAGATTGGGACATTCTCCCGGAACCAGGCAGCGTGAATGTGTTGAACTTTCCCGCTGCGGCATGGGACCTCTACGAAGTATTGATTCTAAATGGATCAAGGTACCAACCCCACACCTCCCTGATCCAGTGCCGCATCTCCGGCGAGCCGCCCACGCTTGAAGAGTACGAGGCGCTGATGGCGCGCCACAGGCAGGCGACCGGCTCGCAGTAACCATCAAGTAAACCGCAAGTACTCCGCCCCTGGGTTTCCAGGGGCGGAGCGCTTAAGCCAGCAATACACAGCCTTACAAAACAGAAAGGACACTTGAATGCGTATTGACGCAGTCCCTGGGCGCATATAAAATTCCGCCCGGAAATGACGCTCCCAGAAGGGGGCAGGCGGATGAGCCGCAAAGTCGATGGGACGATTCTCCTCCAGAAGGGGGAGGGGTCGTCCTTTTTTTTATTCCCACCCTGGAGGAGCATGGAGATCACCCTCAATCGCAAGTCCCTCACCGCCATCGCAATTCCTGCGCTGATCATTGCCGGTTTTGCCGCATGGCTGTTCGCCCTTGGCGGACTGCCTCTCATCCTGTCTGCGTTTGCCGGGCAAGCGCCCGCTGCATCCACCACAACAGACCCGGACGCGCGGGCGGCCGCTCTTGGCATCTCAACGCTATACACAGTCAGCGCCGCCGAAGGGGTGGACGCCTGGCTGGAGCGCGTGTGCGCCATCTCGACTGAGGCGGGCTGCGAATTTACGCAAACCGCTTACAAGCCCGGCTTCAGCAGGATCATGCAGGGTGGGGTTGAGACAGCCGCCTATGCGCAGCCCATCGAGCGCATGGAGGGGAATGGGACGTACAGCGTGTGGAAACTTTCTTTGACGGTGGACAACCCCTGGGCGGGGCTGGAAAATCCCACAATTGTGTATGCCCTGGTTTACCAGGAAGGGGACGCCTGGCTGTTCGGGCGCGTTTTGTTCGAGCAGGAAGTCGAAGCCCGTTACGCCGCCGCAAAGGAATGATCCATGAAAAGCATCGCATCACTGTTACTCCTGATCGCCGTCCTCGCCGGAACAGCCGCCCCCGCCTTCGCCCAGTCCACCCCACCCGGCGACGCATGGGGAGAAGTTGTCAACGGGGATGGCACCATGCGGCACGACAACCTGACCGACCTGGGCGTAGTCACCGTGGACGCCGACTGGATGCCCAACATCCCCGGCGTCGGACCTGTGCCCGCGGAATTTCACCAGTACCTGACCCCATCCGGCAATATTGTCATGGCGCCAACCTTGAGCACTTATGTGTTTATGCTCGCCAATGCAGATCAGTCCGGTCTGCTCGAGGCGGCGTCCACGCTGAATTTCAGTGAAGCGACCACCAATGTGTCAACCAGTTCACTGATAACGCTCCTGATCACCGGGAGTTTCGGGGAGAACAGCCTTCAGGTAACCGATGGCGCCCTTTTTGAAAAGATTGCGTCGGGGAGTAACAACGTCTGGTCGCTGTTTCCGGGAGGCGATGGACTTAACTTTATCAATGCGCTTTTCAGAATGAGCGTCGAAGATCGCTCCATTTACACCCACCTGCTGCTTTACACCCCCGGTCAGTGTGCGCGGCTGCCCGGCGGCTGCCCGCCTGCTCTCCTGGCGCTGATCAATCCCCCTCCCGGAACACAGCCGCCCCCGCCGGTCTGCAACCCCGGCGAGGTGGTCCAGGGCAGGATTAGCGTCTCTGCCATGCAGCTCGCCCCGGCTTATGTTCTGGTGGTCGGGCAGGACCCGGAAAAACGCGGCGCAGATGTGTCCTGGACGATCCGCGTTGAACCAACCATCCACCGCACCTGGGACATGGTTGAAGAAAAAGAGTGCCGGGTTGGACCGGGACTTGGCGGCCCGGCGGATTTCTCCTGTCGCACAACAGGCACGCCCGCCAACCGCCCGTACAACGGTCACTATGTTGTGACCGGCTACACCTGCGAGCCTACCGAGCGCGTGTACTGCGAGACGCTTTCGCGCGCGTCGGTCTTTGCGCGCTTGTCGCCCAGATCGCGCGACTGGATACTGAACGAACTCTCGGTGCGTTATCCTGGCGCGTACCTGCGCAACCCGGATTTCGCTTTTACCGGCAATCCGTCACTGGGCGGGTGCAGCGGCGGGACGATGACCTGGACATATACGCGCCCGAACATTCAATTCGCTGACCCGGGCTGGTTCGACCTGTCCGCCTCCGGCATAACCAGCGGCACGCCAGTATCGCCCCCGCGCCCCTTCACCCTGCCTGGTGGACGGGTGGATGTGTACCTGAAAGAGATTGTGATCATCCAATGATCCCCGACTTCCTGCTATGGCCGGTCAATGGACTACTGGTGGCAATCTACCTGCTGGTCGAGCGGTTCTTCTCCCTCCTCCTCCTGGGCGCTTACGCGCCAATGGTATTGCAAACGCATCGGGAGCATCAAGCCTGGGCATTCGCGGCAGGGATCATCGCGTTGCTCGCCAGCCTGCTGGCGCCCAACCCGGTGCCGCTCTTTCTGGCAATACTGGCCGGAGCGGGTTGGCCGCTGCGCCTGTTGGAGAAATTCAATCGCCTGGTGGCCAACTGGCATACCATCCGCAACCTGGCGCTGTACGGGGCGGCAGGCATCGGCTACTGGGCCTGGACATTTTTCCGCCTGGGCGACATGGCCTCCAGCGATCCGATGCTGGCAACCGGCATGACCTATTTCAACGGGCTGATCGGGATTGCCATGTACGTCATTCCGCTGGGCTTCCTGGCCTGGTCAATGCAAAACATTTTCGCGCACCCGCCCATGCCCGGCGGCTCGCCGGAAGACCTCATCGCCACCGTCCGCAGCCGGGGACAAGGCAGGTAGGGCTGATTTCGGGTAGGGCTGATTTCGGGTAAGGCTGATTTCGGAGTAGGGGGGGTTAAGTACTTAAGTACGGGTTAACCCGAAATCAGCCCTCTGTCCCTCGAAGGAGACGAATTTGTGCTAAAGATATTGGACAACGGACTGCACCACGAAGACGGCGCACTGCGCTACGCATGGGTTCACCTGGAAAATGGCGGACGCAGTTATTACCGCGCGATTGCACTCAAAGAGCTGTCTGTCATCCCGATTCTGTTGCGCAAAGACTACAACCTTCTCGGCAAGCAAATCGGCGCAGTGCGCGGACTGCACAACGCAGGGGTCAATTTTCTCTATGCGGCTTGCGGCATTTTCAAACCCGATCACATCGGCATTGTGCAATACTACGGTGCGGCAGCCGACAATGACAACCGGGATGCGGCCGGGCTGGAAGCAATGCAGGGAATGTCCAGTGTCGAAGCCGCACTGTCCAACTTCAAGCAATCCGAGCTATCCGCTCCCAAACCGAGGTGGCTCGAATGGTATCTGGACTTCATCACCAGCCGGGCCGGGAACATATCCGTCTTGCTTGGACACCCTGACCCACGCGAAGGCGAGCGTGGACTTTCGCCAGACGGACGGCCTGGTAGCGCGTCAAGCGGCGACGACCTGTCCACCGAGCAGAACGAGCAACTCTTTCGCGGACTGGCAGCCTTGCGCGAGGATTTTGTATTCCAGGTGCTGTCCCAGCACGTGCCGCGCAGCGAGTCTGCGCGCTACCTGTCCCGCGTAGCCGAAGTCGGGTCAATCGTTGGCTCGCGCAGGCGCGGTTCGGTCGGATTTGGCTTTTCGATGGGCATCCCCCTGATGGCCGCTGTCGGGCGCACGCTGTCTGCCGGGCAGTCGGTGGGTGAGGGGCTGACGCATAGCACATCAGAAGGTGTTGGTCACGGTTGGGGAGAATCCCACCAGATCGGACGCAGCGAGACATCCTCCTCATCTGTGACCGAAGGCACATCCGAAGCCTGGGGAACGTCCCAGGGCACATCACGCACCACCAGTACCGGCGAAGCCAGCACCCAGGCGCATTCTTCGTCGGTCGGGGGCGGGAGTTCTTTTGGCGGCGGAAGTTCGGTCGGGGGCGGCACGATGGTTTCGGATGGCTGGAATGGCGGGTTAAGTGGCGCGTTGGGCGACGTGCCGATCATCGGCGGCATCGCCAATGCTTTGGGGGTCGGTGACATCCGGGCCAATGGCGGGATCAACCACACCGAAGGCCAATCTTCATCCTGGGCGCAGTCCTCGATGTGGTCGCAATCGTCCTCCTGGGGAGAATCAGACATGGCGGCCAACACACAAAGCACGGGAGAAGCAGTCAGCGAAATGAGCAGCTCCAGCAATTCTTCCGGCGTGTTTAGCGCGCGCTCAACCGGCTATGCTGTCAGTAACTCCGAGGGCTGGGGCACGTCACAGCAATGGTCGCGCTCGCAGGCCACAGGTGTCGCGGAGAGCGATGTGCGGGCTGCCACTCTGGGGCACGGCATGGCGGGCGGGTTGTCAACTGGATTGTTGCCGGGCGTCAACTTCAACCGCTCCTGGCAGACCGAAGATCACGTTGCCGATGCGGTCACAGAAGTATTGATGCAGATCGAGGGACTGCTGAAGCGCACGGCAATAGACGGGGGCTTCATGACCAATGCCTGGATTTTTACAGACAGCGCCACCGGCGCGCGGGCAGCCGAGACTCTGGCGCCGCAAGCCTTCCATGGCCCGGACGTACCCACGCCGGTTCTGACCGTGCGCCCGCGGGCCCAGGATGTCGAATCGCTTCGCGCGCACGCTTTCGCCGCGCTGCCCTGGGCCGGACCTGAAGATGGCGACCCATTTGGCGGAATGCTATGGACCGCCTACGCCACGCTCAATCACTGTGGCGGGGTGGCTGCCCTGACCGCTCCGGGATTATTCGAGGAGGGCACAGCCTCCACCGTCCAGACCCCCATCCCCGAGGGTATGGGGTTTTACCCCGACATGACCGGCGACATCGTGATTGGCCACCAGTACAGCCCGGAGACCGCACAACTGACCAACGCCCAAGTGCGGGTGGACTTCGCCACCCTGATGCACCAGGGCTTCTTCGGCGATACCGGATTTGGCAAGTCGGTGGCCGCCATTCGCCAAGTGTACGAGGAAGTTCTGAAGCACCACCTACGCGCCGTTGTGCAAGACTTCGGCGCGGGCTGGCGACAGATGCTCAACGCGCCAGGACTGGAAGGGCACGTCAACATCCTCCAATTGTGGCCAGACGCCGTTCGCCCATTCCGCTGGAACCCGCTCCAAATCGGGCGACACATCAACCCGGAAACCCAGTGGCGCGCTTTCTCAGATGTGTTCGGATCGGTATCGCAGTTGGGCGTCAAGCGCCAAAAGCAGGAACTACTCGATTCGCTGCGCGAGGTTTATCTCCAGTCGGGCGTCCTGGTGGATGACCCGATGGTGCGCACTGATTACAAGTGGGGTAAGGTGCAACCCGGAGACGAAGCCAATCTGGTCGCCGCCGCCCCCGCCACACCCCTGGATGGACTGACTTCCCAGCAGCGGCAATTGCTTGCCGTGCATCGCAGCCAGTTTGTCGGACTGGAGGATTTGTATCGAGCCATCGAAGCCAAACTCGCCTCGGTCAACGCCCGTGACACCATGCTGCGCGGCGTCCTGGAGGGCATTACCATGCGCCTGAACCAACTGGTTCAGGGTACGGCTGCGAAACAATTTGCGCCGGGTCCAGACTGCACCCCGCTTGAGAATTTATCTCGTCCGTGGGGCGTCACCATCATTGAGGGCGGGTCCTTCCTCGATGAGTTCAGCAAGGCCTTCCTGCTGGCCTGGGTAGGCTGGCATCTGCATACCGACATGGTATCGCGTCGCGTGAACGAGGTACGGGACGAACCGAAACTGTGCATTGTCTACGAGGAGGCCAACAAGATTTTCGGCGCTCCAAAGAGCGGGGGCGAGGAGGGGGGCGGGACGGACATCTCATCCTATGCCGAAGCCCAGTTCCGCGATGCGCGTAAATATGGCATTTTTTACAAGATCATCGCCCAGACCCCCTCCGCCATCGCGCCGGGCATTATCAGCTCATGCTCAAATGTGGTGTACTCCTTTCTGAAAAATCCAAAAGACAAAGATCTGGCCCTGTCCAGCATTGCCCGCTCGGAACGTGGTTTTTACGACGAGGAGTGGCGGCGATTCCTGGACGACATGCCGATTGGCATGGCCATGGGGCGATTTGCCTACACCGCTGACCGGCGCAAGCAGCGCACTTTCCTGTTCCGCCCACTTATGCTCGATGTTCCTGAGCCGACTTCGGAGGAGATTGCCGAACGACTGGGAAGGATACCTCTGTGAAAAATACTGCACTTCCCGTTGTCACAGCCCAGCCGCTGTTTATGCTGGTGCTCACTCTCGTAGTCGTCCTGGCGGCAGTGTTCTTCGCCAGCCAACCTGTCGATCCGCAGGACTGGCGACCTCCTGTCCTGGCTGTCGGTACCATTTCGGCAACTGCGACCACGCCCCCGGATGCCTGGTGGCTGGGTTTTCCCACGCCGCCCATCACGCCCACCATCACACCCACCCATATCGCCGCACCATGAGGTTGCCATGCCCTTGTCCTTTTTTTCCACCCAAGAAGACCCTGACCACGAGGAGAATAGATTCCGCCGCGCAATGACCCAACTGGGTAATATGCCTGTCATTGGACTGGTGATCGAAACCGAGCGTGCCGAAGACGGCAGGCGACGTGTGATCAACTGGGAACTGACCGATGCCGAAGAAGTGGCATCCATCGCATTGTCCCTGTCCGTATTCGGCACAGGGAAAGAACAAAAGTAAACCAATAGGAGACATGTCATGCTCAAAAAGTTACCGCTGATTTTCCTGGCGCTGATCGTGTTCGCAGCCAGCCTAATCTTCCTGCTCCCCGCGCCTTCGCGCGGTGTGGCCGTCGCCGTAGTCGATCTACGCGCCGGTCAGACCATCCAGACCGGCGACCTGGTACTGCGCGAACTGCCACAGGACGCCATCGCCACCGATTCCGTGATTGACCTTTCCCTGGCAGTCGGGCAGACTCTGCGCGTGGATCGTTCAGTGGGCGACGTGATTCGCGCCTCGCACTTGGGCGAACCGGTCTCGCTTGCGCCGAATGAGCGCGCCGTGTCGGTCTCGGTCGTGGATTCCACCGGCGCAGCAGGGTTATTGCGCCCCGGACTCAGAGTCGGCGTAGTGGCTATCGTGTCCTCCGAGGGCTTTAGTTCGTCTGGCTGGTTCACCAAGGCGACCGTGGAAGGGCTGCGCGTGCTGTACGTCGATCCGCGCTGGAGCAGCGAGCAATCCTCTGCGCCGCAACCCACCCAGGAGGGCGGGGCATTCGGCGGAACGTTCACTCAGGACCGCGCCCGCGAAGGCACGGTCGTGCTGGCCGTGCCGGTCGAAATGCAAACCTTGTTGTACGATTTTGCCGCGAGCGGTAGCGAGAGCCAGGCGCAGCGCGTAAACGTGATCGAAATGCTGACCGCCCTGACCGCCACTGATGGCGCGAAATTATCCTTGTATCTGATGCCCGGTGAACAAGCCCAGGCATTTACGTCTCCCGGGCTGTGGATGCCCGATCTGATCAAGACCCCCGGACCTACTCCGACCCCGACCCTCGCTCCTGGCGCGATCCCCGGAGGAGGCAACTGATGAGCGGGTGGAACAATGGTGCTTCCGCAACCAGCGCAGAGACCGTCACCGTCCTGCTGGCGGCCGATCACGGCAAAACCGCCACCTGGTATCAGGCTATCAGCATTGACGCACGCTTTCGCGTGGCGGGCATGGCGAATGACCCGCAGGATTTACAGTACAAATTAACTCACAACCCGGAAGTGGTCATCCTGGACGGCACTCTCTTTGCCGGACCGGACGACCTGATCCAGGGACTGACCCGCATCCAGGGCGCAGTGTACCTGTTCCTGCCGCCAGGCGTGGGCGGCGACATCCTGGAGAAAATCCAGAAAGTGCCCTCGGTCAAGTCGGTCGTACTGGGCGACACGCCATTAGCCGAACTGCTCAAACGCGCTCACGGAGACGCCCTGGCGCTCAGGCGCCAGGGACCGGCACTGTCCGATCCTTCCTGGCGAGCTCAACGCGACAGCGCGATGGTAGCCGGGCTGCGCGTGACCACACTCTGGAATAGAGCAGGCGGCGCAGGACGGTCAACCATCGCTGCGTCCCTGGCGCTGGCGGTGACCCGCAGGCGACTCAAGACCCTGCTTGTGGGGTTGGGCGCGCCCGACATCCTGCCGCTGCACCTGGGACTTAAGCCACACCCGAACATTGCCGCCTGGTTCGCCAACCCGACTGGTGAAGGGTTGCGTGGCGCCATTCAGCGCGCGGGTGAACTGGACGTGCTGGCAGGCTTCGCAGACATTGGCGCAGAGACCAGTATCTCGGCCGGGATGCAAACCAAGGATGCCAAGACCATCAGCGACCTGGTCTGGACGGCTACCTATGATAATTACGCCGCCGTCCTGCTGGATGCGCCGGTCGATTCGCTGGCCGCCCGCGCCTTACAGGGCAGCAATTCGCTGATAATCGTAGCTCGCCCGACCCTGGCGGACGCTTGGGCCAGCGTGGAAGCGTTTCGCGCCGTAACCCAGATGGCCAGCGGGCAGCATCGCATCAATCCCGGCAACATTCTGGTGGCGCTCAACATGCGCGCCCAAGGGATGCTATCCGCCGACGAATGGCACCGATCCGCCGATGGCGCTGCACGCAAGGCGGGCTTGCAAACCGGTTTCCCGCCAGTGGCAGTGACCATCCCCTATATTCCCGAAGTTCCGCTTGCCCAGGAAGCCGGGCGACCACCGCTGGACGCCTCGGACGAGTTCGCGCGCCCGATCCACAAACTGGCGGACATACTTTTTGGGCATGCCACTGGAGCATCTGCGTCCACCTCTGCCAACAATGGCGGCAGAAAAATAATCAGTCTTGGCCCGCTCAAGATCAAGACGGGAGGCTGATATGGCTCTGTGGGGTACCATGTTGCCCGAACTTAATCAAGATCAACGCAAGAGTATTGTGCACGAGGCGATCCAGTCGTTTGAGGGCACGTCCTTGTCCGACATTCGCGGGGACCGCGAAAAATTACTGTCGCGGGCTACCCAGATAATCCAGGCGTCTCTATCCCGTCAGGGGCTGCAATGTCAGCCAGTGGACATCGAAGAGATGACTCGCGCAGTAATTGCGCATGTGATTGGGTTGGGCTTTCTGGAGCCGTTACTGCGCCTGGACACCGGACTATCCGAGATTGCCGTCAATCCCGACGGAACGGTTTGGGGTATTGTGCGCGGCGAACAGGACTTCGAGCGTCTACCGCACAACCCCGGGAAAACCGAAATGTGGCGGGCGGTCGAGACGATCCTGGCTCCGCTCGGACGCTCACTTTCTGAAGCATCCCCCTCCGTGGACGCCAAGATCGCCCGCAGCCCACAACTGCCCGGCGGCGCGCGCGTCAAAATGCTGCACCCGATCCTTGTGCCAGGAGACGGATACCCAGCGATGAATGTGCGCCTATTCAACCCTCAGCCAGTCCCGCCCGAACAGTTGATAAAGTGGGAGATGGCGCCAGCCGTATTGATAGATGAATTGGTGAGTGCAGTGAGGGACGGGATGCGAGTGCTCATCATTGGGGGAACAGCCACCGGCAAGACAACCGTGCTCTCTGCGCTTGCGCACGGCATACCTGGGAAAGCGCGCGCGCTCAAGATCGAAGACCCGGAAGAAATCTGGCTAAAGCATCCCCACGTTGTCACCATCGAGGCGCGTCCGGCGCAGGTCGGTTCGACCATAAAAAGTTACATTCTCGGCGATGGCGTGGACGATGCCATGCGCATGAGTCCGCGCTGGCTGATTGTGGGCGAGATGCGCAAGGGGGATGCCATCAACGCCTTGTTCCGCGCCCAAATGTCGGACCATCCCGGCTTGTCCACTTTTCATGCCGAAAGCCCCGAGGCGTGCGTAAAGCGCATGGTCACCATTCTTGGCGCGGACGCTGGCATGCCTGCCGCAAACAGCAAGGAAATGTTCGCCGAAGCAGTAGATTTGGTGGTGCAGGTGGGCTTCCGCCCAAATGCGGAAGGACGCGCGCGCCGCAAAATCACCGCCGTTCACCAGGTCAGAAAAACACTCAAGAGCGGGAATGTTGATTTCAGAACAATTTTCCACTTGCCTGGCGAAGATACCGCCTCCCGCGAAGCGCGTCTAAACGCGATTGGGGATCGTATCCATGCGGCACACACCCAGACCTGGAACCAGAGTATCGGCGCGGAGGTGGCCAATGTACCTGTTTGATATTCCCCAGCCTTTGATGTTTGCACTGCCTTTCTTATCCGCGCTCTCCCTGGCAGTCATCGCCTACGTCCTGATTGAACCAGTAGTGAGCAAAGCATTTCGATCCCGTAACGCCGACCGCCTGGACGGGATGGCGGGCGCGGGACAGACTGTCGCCGCATCCCGCGAACACACCGGCTCGAAGAAGCACCGCATCCGCCTGGCATTTCGGCAATTCGGGCTGGATGCCGCCGGAAAGGAAGATTTCTACGTCATCGCCGCCAGCGCCTTGCTTGGAGCAGGAATATTTATCGTCTTGATGATTGTCGGGTTGCCACCTTTTAGCGCCCTGGTTGGCTTTATCATGGCGTATGTTTTTGTCGAAGGGTGGATCGGACAGAGTTGGAGCAAGATAAAGAGTGACGTGGAGAATGAAATCCCGACCTTCCTGAATGCCCTGGCATCAACCCTGCAAATTGCGCCCAATGTCCCGGCGGGTATCGAGCGCGTCGCTGACACACTTTCGCCGAGCAGTTCCTTGCGCGAGTGGGTGATTGGTCTGGCATCCTCCATGATGGCCAAGGGCGTGCCTGCCGCTATCAAGGAAGCCATGCCGGAAGCGGAAGCCTTTTCGCCCAGCCTGGTAGTCGTACTCGCGCTAATTGATCGGATGCACCAGACTGGCGGCACGGGCTACGGAAAGGCATTTGTCGCCGCAGCCGAGAACATGGAATCCGTGCTGGATGCGCGCGTTAACGCCCGCGCCCAAGGATCCGGTGAGCGCGGCGTGATGTACTTCCTGATGATTGCCGCCATCGCGCTGTCTGCCATCTCTTTGCGCAACGAAGCCCTGGCGGATGTAGTTAGCTCGCCGCTTGTCCAGATTATGTATGCTGTGATTTTCCTGGGCATGACCTACGGGCTGACTGTCATCAACGACATTATTGACTCGGTGGTGTGACATGAACCTTTCAGACTTCATTCCCCCGGTTGCCAGCCTGGTGATTGCCGTGCTGGTGTACTTAGCCATCAAGGACATCAATATCATCTCGTTTGGGAAATCCGCGGCTGATCGACTGGGCGATTTTGCCGATGCTGACCGTCGCGCCCTGACCGACAAGATGGGAGACGCCCTGATCGCCCGGCTCGGACTGGATTTGCGAGACTGGGCGTACCAGTTACGCTGGGCGCAACTCGGCGGACATTACCAAAACTCTACCGTTGGCACAATCGCGGGGCAGGCTGTTCTGTATGTCTTGCTAGCCTTCGCGGGCGCACTAATCATTGGGTTTTCGTTACTGACCTCCGGGATCGTCCTCGTGGCGGCCTGGCTGCCTTACTTGCAACTGCGCGACAAAGCGGAGAGAGTGCGCGAAGCGGTGCGCCGTGCATTGCCAGAAGCCGCTGCATTTGTTGCCGGGGAAATGGCTGCGGGCGTAAGCGCCGATCAATCGCTTGTGCGCGTTTCCGTCCTGTCTGGTCCGCTGGCGGCGCTAATTGCGCAATTTGCGGACAAGTCCCGCTCCAGTGGGCGTGTTCTGCTGTCACAGGCGGGCGTGCGGGGCGTGTTCAGGGAGTTGGCGGAAGAGATGAATCTGCAAGAATTGATTTCCTTTGCCGCGCAACTTGATATGGTTTCCGAGCGCGGCGCCGAGGGTCCGCGCCTGATGTCGGATGTAGCCAAGATGCTGGCGCGTAGTTATCGAATCGAGATCAATCGCGCCGCCGCGGGATTGAGCATGAAGGTGCTGGTGCCGATGTCGGCCTTCTTCCTTGTGCCGATGCTGGCCTCCATGCTTGTGCCGCTTTTCATCTCAATTCTGAATGTATTTCTCGGATAGATGATGAAATCATCGTTGATACTGCTCGTTGCCGCAGTCTTGCAGGCGGTGGTCGCCCCGTCCTACGACGCAGATTTGCGCGCCTGGTCGTTCTCCGGGCAGGTGACGGAAATCCGGGATGTGTCCCTGCTTGGCGAGCCTGCGCAGGTAGTAAAAGTGGGTGATATATGGGCGGTGGCCAGGATTGGGGCGGTTTCCCTGGCATCCGCGCCGCTGGCAACAGGTGACCGGGTGGTCGTCTCGATCTCCGGTGCGCACGTTTCCCAGGCGGGCGTAGACTGGTCGCAATGCGACCGCGACGAGAAATACTGCCGCCTGGGGGCGCTGCTGGACTCCGGCTTGGACAGCCCGGACCTGGCGTACCCGCTCACGCCCAGCAACGACTTGATACATCATGGTCGCGCGGCGCGGCACTGGATGGATGGCGCATTATTCTGGAATCTTGATCAGGAGCCTGCTTTGTCTAAAGATACATCCCCCCCGGCAGATATGCCAGGGCTGCCAGAGGGTGCGCAAGTCGTGGGGACTCTGAACGGACGGCGCACTCTTGTGGTCGTGAACAACTGCACGCACGTCTGGCTGTACCTGCGTGATGGGCAGGGCTGGCAGGTCAGCGATTATTCGCACGGTACAACCAGGGTCGTCCTGGACACCAACGAAGCATGTTTTGCCCGGGCCGCCTGGCGCGTTGCGCGCGGGCTGCACGATGCCGATTTCCACGGCCTGCGCTTTTCGCCGAATTCAGCGTTTGAATAAAGTTTCCGTATGGAGAAGAAATAATCATGGTTGAGGACAAGTTCGGTCTGGGCGCTGTCCCTGGCTACTATGGCGTGGCGCGCTGATGGACGGCCGCGCGCGGATTTCGATGACCGTCAGCGCCGTCGTTGTGTTTTTGTGTGTGATGGTGGCCTGGTCTATTTTTGTTCGGTATGGAGTTTCGACATGGTAACGATTCCTGTCCAATACACAATTGCCTTCCGGGACGGATTAAGCACCCACTGGGCGCACTTGCTGATGGGCGATTACGGCGCGCCGCCCTTTGACACCCCGGAAGCAGCGTGCGACTGGTTCGAGGCGCGCAAAAAGAAAATCCACGAAAGATACCAGGTGCGCGTGCATGTGCTGATCAATGGCGATGTCGGGCGCGAGATCATTCCCGATCTGCGCAGACACGTTCGTCAGCGGCGCGCGGCTGCATTTGTGTCACGGCTGCGCGGCATTTTTGGGAGGCATCCATGACCGTCGGGCGCAAGACCCTCCGTTATTTTTGGACCTTTCTCTCTTTGCTGTTGATCGCCGCTTATACCGGGCCGGGCAATCGCACTGTCACCACGTCATCTTGCAGCATCGTCTTGTACGAATGCGCCTACAGTTCGTCCCTGGGATACCATATCTGGTCGGGGGTGAGCGCGTGGGCGTGCAGCAACGAATCGTTCCCCTGGCTGGCGCATCCGACACGGCCTGCAACGTGCTCCGCCGCCAATGTCGGCGCGCGGGGATGGGTGGAAGAAAATAATTCGTCATCCACGACCTACCCGCCCGCCACGATCAGCGCCACGCTCACTTGCGCCACACCCGGCAGCGGCGGTTGGTGTCGCGGCGGACTGGCGCTCCCGGCTGCTGGCGTGGAGCCGATTCCGGGGCGCAGCATCACAGCCATCGGGTCGAGCGTGTACGGCGTGCTGTGCGCCGGTCCGTCATGCACCTGGTCGGGCTTTCCGCAGGGCGTGACCACCCAGAACGTCTGGGCGGTGTCCAATTTTGGGGATACCTCGCTGTTCACAACCCTGACCGGACGGCTGGACAGCGTGCCGCCGACCCTGACCGTCAATCTGCCTGTCACACCCGCATCCGGCTGGCACACCGCGCCCGTGACCGCCTCGGCATCCGGCGCGGATGCTACCTCCGGGCTTGCTTCCGCCGAAGTGCAACTCAACGGCGGCGCGTGGTCCTCTACCGTCACGGCGACCGCCGACGGAACGCACACGCTCGGTTTCCGCGCAATGGACAACGCGGGAAATCTCAGTTCAGAGGTGCGCACGGCGCGGGTGGATCGCACCCCGCCGGTGATCACCCCGCCTGCATTGGGGGCAACCTGGTACACGGCTGCGCCCCCCCTGTTGGCGACAGTAACCGATGCGACCTCCGGGGTGGCCGCCAGTGAACTGCGCGCCAATGGCGGCGCGTGGGGCTCCGGCGCGCCCGCGCTTACCCAGGGCGTGAACAGCCTCGAATACCGCGCCTTCGACATCGCCGGGAACACCGCCACGGCGGGACCGCTCCTTGTGCGCCTGGATTCGGTCGCCCCGGCGTTGACCATCCTCCTGCCCGCCCCAACCGGCGCGAGTGGCTGGTACACCGCGCCCGTGACCACCGCGGCGACAGCCAGTGACGCTACCTCGGGCGTATCCGCCATCCAGGTGCGCGCCAATGGCGGCGCGTGGGGCGCATCCGCAACCGTGAGCGCCGATGGCGTACACACCCTGGATTATCGCGCCTTCGACATCGCCGGAAATTCCTCCACCGACTCGCGCACCGTGCGCGTTGACCAGACCCCGCCCGCCCTGGACCAGAATGTGCCTGCGCCGGATGGAGTAGGGGGATGGTATGTGTCGCCAGTCACGATTTCTGCATCCGGCGCGGATGCTACCTCCGGGCTTGCCTCCGCTCAGGTGCGCGTCAACGGCGACGTGTGGGCAGAGGCTGCCACCATCCCGGACGACGGAACGCACGAACTCGCGTTCCGGGCCGTGGACAACGCGGGCAACGTAACCACCTCCTCGCGCACGGTGCAGGTGGACCGCACGTCACCCGCTGCAACTCTAAATCTTCCCGCGCCAGGCGGCATAAACAACTGGTACGTCGCCCCGTTTTCGGTCTCCGTAACCGGCTACGATGCTACCTCCGGGCTTGCCTCCGCTCAGGTGCGCGTCAATGGCGGCGCGTGGGCAGAGGCTGTCACCATCTCGACTGACGGGACACATCAGATTGAATATCAGGTCGCGGACAACGCGGGCAACATGACCACTTCCTCGCGCACGGTTTCTTTGGATGCCACCCCGCCAACCCTCGCCGCGCCATACATCGCCGCGAACTGGTATGTATCGCCGCAGAATTTCACCTTCGCCGCTGCCGACACGCTCTCCGGGCTGGCGTCCCTTGAATACAGCGCCGATGGCGGCGCAACCTGGCAGGCTGGGGGTTCGGTTGCCCTGGCAGACGGGCAGCACGCTCTACAAGTGCGGGCCGCAGATAATGCGGGCAATCTGTCTTATTTCTCCAGCCTGATTCGGATAGACACAATGGCGCCCGTGACTTCAATCACGTCGCACCGCGCCGGGGAAGTAATCAGCGGCGTGGCGGGTGTCTCCGGCGAGGTGGGCGAAAGCGGCTCCGGCGTGTTGCGAACAGAGTGCTCGTTCGACGACGGGGGAACCTGGATTGCCGCAACGCTTTCCGGCGCGGGCACATCCTGGTCGTGCAGCCTGGACACCGCCAATGAGCAGGATGGCGATCTGTTCTTCCGGGTGCGCTCGATGGACCGGGCGGGCAACCTGGAATCGGGCGAGAGCATCCGGCTGGTGGTGTCCAATCTCCCGCCGCACATTACCCTGACCCCGCTATGGAAAATCTGGGAAAGAGGCAGCCTGACCGTGCAGGTTGGCAATGCCCGCATCGCCTCCATCGAGGCGCAGGTGTTCGACCCTTCCGGCATCTATCCGCCGCGCGCGCTCACCCTGACCCCCTCCGGGGTGGACGCTTATACGGTTAATTGGGACGGGTACTACGGCGACGGCACAAACGCCAACTATGACTCGCGCTACCCGGTGGAGATTGTGGCGTGCGATGAGTACGGGCGCTGCGCGACAGCCTTCGCTGTGATTGTCATCCCGCCGCGCCCGGAAACAATTCACTACCTTGTCCAGCCGCCGCCTGCGCTGACGGTCACGCCGCCTGCGCCCCCCAGCCCGACACCCACGGCGCTTGCGCCGACCCGGATACCCACCATATCCGAGGACGAACCGGCGCTGCATTTACCGCCGGTTGCCGAATTCGGGACAGAACACAATTTGCCGTCGTCCCTGGTAGTTCTAATCGCGTCCATACTGGCGGTGATCGCGCACATTGCCACGCAAGGCAGCGATCCACGCTCACCCGCCATGCTCCGGCTGACAAAAACCATAAGGTCCATCCAGCGCGAGCGCGCCATGATCTTCGCTGCATGCGAAAGCCCGGGAAGCCGGATCATCAATTCCCATGGGCACAAATCCCCGCACAATCGCTGGCAATGGTCCGGGGAGGATCAACCCGCTGGTGAAGCACAGGCGACATTTTCCGAGGAGTCTGAACTGTCTGAAGAGTCTGAAGAGTCTGACAGTATTAAGACGCCCCAGTAAAAATCCCGTTCAGACTCTCAGACTCTTCAGACTCTTGGACTCTTCACGGTGACACGAGACCGAAATCATCTACAACACAGTTATCAATCGGAGAAAAACATGATACTTCAAGACACAATCAATATCGGCGTATTCCTGATGATTACCCTGATCGCCCTGATCTCTTATATCTACCAGCGCCGTCAAGCGCATGCGCTTGACGAGGTGAACGATGCAGCTCAACGATGGCTGGAAATACAGATCAAGGATCGCCGCGCCAAACGTACCGCAGACGCCCAGAGCATTGACCCAGTGCCGTGGCTCAATAGCATGTCCACCCTCCTGATGCCCGGCATTGAGCTGCGCGAGGTGGCGCGGGTCATCCAGGATTCCCGAGCCGTCGAATTGCTTACTGCCGATGGCAGGAAACTGATCGTCACTCCACTGGGACTAAATGACCTGAAGCGCCGCGACCGCGCCATGCAAGCCAGTGGCAAGGACCGCCTTGCGGACTTTGCCGCACGCCCGCTGTTGTCCTCGCGCCGCATCCAATCCGGGCGATTGACACTGGCCGAAAACGAGTGGCTCGATATTGAGTCTGCCCGCGCAGGCGATATGCTCGGCGTTGGCTGGGGAGCGCCGGACCGCCTGTATTTCCACCTGGTCGGTTAATGGAGATCGTCCTGCGCATTGCCCTCACGGGGCTTCTGGGACTGTCCGCGTGGCATGACTGGCGCACGCGCACCGCTCCCAACGTCATCACCATCCCAATCTTCATGGTCGGGGCGGTGGCTGCGTTTGCGCGCTTCCTGGAGGATGACTGGGCGCCGTTGGCCATGCTGATTTACCTGACGGGCGCGCACCTGATTGGAAAGAGCGGATTGGGAGACGCAGACATCAAGGTGATCGCTGGTCTGTGGGGATTGTGGCCGCAGGCAGGTGTGCCAGTCATGCTGGCCACCGCGCTTTTCATAGTCGCGTGGCGACGGCTACACCCGACAGATTCGCAAGGTAGCCCGGTTTTGGTGGCTGTGACGACTGCCTTGATATTGACGCTTCTCATCGAGGGGTCTATAATGTTCGCCGGAAACCAGACACAGAACTCCCAGAAGGGAGTCGCTGTGTCGTTTTTGTTTTAATCCTCAATCTACGCAAAGGAAACCATCATCATGTTCGCAAATCTCAAAAACAACGCATACAAACTTCTGACAGGAGAACGGGCCGCCCCGCAATTCGCGGAAATCGCCGTACTCATCATGGTCGTGGGCTTGCTCACCGCTGCGGTCATGCGGCTCGTACCGATTGTGGGCGGCTTGCTTGATCGCGGCGCTGGCATGCTGGGAGGCTAACGTGTGGCGCAATCTCCTGGCGCGATTGTTCGGCAGAAAGGCCGCTGGTGAATTCGCGCAGTTTGCCATCACATTCCCACTGATGGCGATCATTACGGTGGGGATGCTCAACTTGTCCTTCCTGGGATACGTCAACCAGGCGGCTACCAACGCCGCCAACGCAGGCGCGCGGGCGGGCAGCGTCAATCAGCAATCACCTGCGGCCGCAGCCTACAGCACCGCGACTCGCGCCGCAGAGACGGCCGGACTGGGCTGGCTGATGAGCGTGTCGGCAACCGGCGGCGGATTTCCCGGCGCACGGATTGTCGTGACAGTGAGCTGGGAAGTTCCCAACCTGATCCCGTTCCTTGTGCCGGGCGGCAACTTCCAGGGAGAAACCTACTCGGTTTTCCGTCAGGAGGGTTGGTAGTGACATATCGCAGTGAACGGGGCGGCAGCCTGGCATGGTTTGCAGTCGTTATGGCCACCATCACGGCTTTTCTGGCCGCCCTAACCATCGACATTCCGCGCCTGGGTTATGTGCGGGTGCACCTCCAGGCAGCCAATGACGCCGCCTGTCAGGCCGCGGCAGACACGCTCAATGTGCCGCTGTTCCGCAACACCGGACGATACGAAATCGATGACCGCTTGATGTATAGCCAGGCATCCCCCGTTTTCTACGCAACCCTGGCAGATTCGAGCAGGATCGGCTTTGGCGCCAGCCTGAGCCTGCGCCTGCTGGACACGCGCACGGTTGAGTGCGTGGCCACTGCTGGCGTGACCCCGCTGATACCAGTCTCCCCAACGCTGAATACCCGCGCCTACACGGTGTCGCAGATGCGCGCGCGTGCGCTATTGCCCTAAAGGAAATATATGGAGATAGAGCTGCACTTTGACCACGCGAATAGAGCCTGGCTGCCCTGGGCTATTGCCCTGGGCGCTCTCGCGCTGCTGGTCGCGCTGGGTTCAATCGGGCGGATGGTCACGCCGGTGGTTGACGGTCAGGCGCAAATCCTTACCTGGGATGGCTGGAAATTGCATCAGGCGCAAACTGCCTATGCCCGCGAAATCATCCTGCTGCGGGCTGAGGTGGACGCCCTGGCCATCTTGATGAAAAAATCCCCCGATCCGGTTGCGTCCCAAGTGCTATTCGAGCGGATTTCTCGCCAAGTTGAACATGGACAGGAAGCCCTGACGCCAGCCCGGGCCGCAATCTTGACAGCAGCCCGAGCTGTGCGTGACTGGTCGGCTGGGCTGGGCAACCGCGAAAACGCAGTGCGAGCCATCGAAAATGCCGCATCCATCCTGGGAGGGCGTCCGTGATTGCGCCCCCCTCCGCCTCCCCTTCCTTGAAAGTGGAGCGCGACCGCGCCCTGGGCGACATGCTGGATGCCGAGCGCCGCATGCGTATCCAGCTCGAACAACACCTGCGCGAACTACGGGCGGTGCTTGGTGAGGCCGCTTCGCGCCTGGACGGAGAGCGCCTGGAAGAAATGCGCCGCCGTGACCCAGGTATTCCGCAATCTTTCGCAGCGGAAAACTGGCGACAGTTCTTTGCCCGCGCACAACCTCGCCAGTGGCGGAGCGACTCGGTAACCGCCGCGCCCCCCGAGTCCCTTGCGCGTCTGTCCGAGTTGGAGCGCGAGAACGCCACCCTGAAAGAGCAGGTCTCTTTCCTGCGCAATCAAACCAACCTGCTTCAATCCAATCTCGAAACGCAGCAAAGCCAGCGCAAGGAACATGAGGATGGGCGGAACGACCCGCAATCCAGGCGCCATAAGGGTTCCAGAGAAAATCCCACCGTGTCCGCGACTGTGGTCGTGCTATCTGGCGCGACTCGCGCAGAATCTCCGGTGCGCAAAACGGCGCCCGGCGTCCTGCCGCCGCTCGCCTTGTTGACCGAAGATGCCCTGGCGCTCAAGACTGCCGAGGGCTACCCTGACGGCTGGGAATCACGCATTGATCCACATGGCGGCGACAAACATCGGGACGTGGACGAGCGCCGGGAAGCCTGGTCGCGCAAGCAACTCATCATGTACTTAATCGGACACTGGGGCATCAATGCCAAGCAGGAACTCGAAATGGTGCTGAAGATTATAGGCGAAAAAAAATCGACGGGCGGTTCCCAGCATCGGGTTTTCGAGGCGCTCCAAAAGGGCGGGCTGCTGGAAACAAACCTATTTGAGCCGACCTCCATCAGCGCCGCCTATCGCATGTATCAACTCTCCGAAAATGGGCGGCGGTTGTACAAACACTTGTTCGGGGAAGACCCTACCGAATCTGACTGGGAAAAACTGGTGCGCATGCACGAGGGCAAACGTTTCCCCGATCACACGGTCTCGGTGCTGATATTCACCATCCATGCTCGCAAGCGCGGCTGGTCCACGCACGTCATGCCCCCGGTCACGGATACGCACGCCATGCCAGATGTGCTGATTTTCAACGATACAGAGCGTTATTATGGCGAAGTTGAACTATCCCGCAAGGACAACCCTGCCAAATGGAGCAATCTTACAGCCCTGAATGGCGGCAAGGTGGCCATCATTGCCGGGACAGATGGCGGGCGAAAAACGCTGGTCAATGATTGCAAACTGCTCAACCTGCCCGGCGTAGCGACTGACATCGGGACGCTTGTCAAGGCGAAATATCATCGCGTGGACCCCGCCACACCCATTTGGGACGAACGCTGGTAGCCCGCCGGGGCTGCGTCTGACTTCAGCCGCCGCGCCGCCGGGCATCCAGCCTGGAACAACAGAACCTTACCATAGCCGTGACGCCTCCGCCGCGGCGACCGAAGCGCGTTTCGGGATGCACTCAACACCTTGCGTCCCGATGCGCCGGGACGCCATTTCTATGACGGAGGTATTCATACCATGACCACCACCCCCCACCAGAGCGATCAGATTGACCAGATCGCCAAGGCAGTTGCCGAGTTCCAGAAAGAGATCGTCCAGCCCGCCAAAACCGCCGTGAATCCGCACTTCCGCAACGGCTACGCCCCCCTG
Source organism: uncultured Anaerolinea sp. (assembly GCA_964388215.1). Taxonomy (GTDB): domain Bacteria; phylum Chloroflexota; class Anaerolineae; order Anaerolineales; family Villigracilaceae; genus UBA5195. The sequence continues at coordinate 15,195 of CAYLZI010000002.1, read as the reverse complement.
GACGAAGTCCTCGATGCGATCCTGCCGCGGCTGCATGAGTTTGGATTAGCGGTAATCCAGTCCACGCGCTTCGATGAAGTCACTCTTCTGCGCACCGTCTTGATGCACATCAGCGGACAGTGGCTTGCGGGCGAGTATCCACTCATGCCGATCAAGAACGACCCTCAACAGCTGGGCAGCGCAATGACCTACGCGCGCCGCTATACCCTCAAAGGCTTTTTTGGGTTGGCGGAAGTGGACGACGATGGCAACTTTGCCAGCGGCAACGCCAGGCAGCAGTCCGCCCCGGCGCCCAAGTCCATCGCGCCGAAACCCGCGCCGCCCAAACCCGCGCCGCCCAAGCCCGCTCCCGCTGGCGAAGTGAGCGAGGAGATTGAGGACCTTGACCCCGCGCCCGCAAAGACTGCATCCGACCCCGGCAATTTCGTCGTGACCCTTGGCTCGCAGTCTGGAAAGAAACTGCGAGATGTGCCGCTTACCACCATTGAGGCGTACACACGCCTCGCGGTAGGCAGCGATGACGCAAAGCGGCAGCTCAAGGACGCTGCGCTGGACTATCTGAAGAAAGCCAAGTCGAACGGTTCGGTGGCTGCGTAGAGTTCACGCAAGGGTTCTGCTCCCCTCCTGCCTGGTTGTGAAACCAGGCAGGCTCCGACAGTTATCAGTTCACCCCAGGGACTGTGTTAACCCCGCACTTTTACAACCGAGCAACATGAGTTATTTTGCAGGCTTTGACCTGCTCTTTCAACCATCTCCCATAGGAGGAGTATTTCACCATGAAAAAATCACCCCACAATCATACTTCCGCTGCGGCGGAACAATTCGATCTCAACGGCATCCGCCTGACGGGGACGATCCAGCGCGTCTGGGGACGCGGGAAGAACGTTTTTGCCCGCTTGCGCATTGCCCCGCCAGGCGATACCGGAGAGGTCGCTGACAGCCCACCAAAAGCCACCCACGCCACGCTCGTTTTCGAGAGTGGCATGGTGGGTGGACATCTCGTTGATTTGCAAGAGAGCGACCGCGTGCGCGTAGATGGCGTGCTTATCCATTACGAATACGCAGAAACGTTGCGCAATTTCCTGGACAGCGCCAGGGCTGCCGATTTCCTTAATTCGGTTCCCGAATCAGATTTACTCACCTGGCGCGGGATCGCCTTCAAACGTGTCAATACGCAGGTACTGGTCACGGCAATCTCTTTTCCCGATCAGAAGCAAGGCGCAGTCATCACTGGCGGACAGTCCCCATCCGCCCTGACCCTCATCCCGCAGACCGCCGCGAATCATGCCGTGCTGGAAGGCGTCGTTGTGCGGCGATGGGAGTACAACATCACCCGCGTGGACGCCCCGCCCGATTTGTTCGTCCGGCTGGCAGTTTACGATCAGCACACACGCGAGACAGGCGAAACGGGCAACTACGGACGCAAGCGCCGCAAACCGCACTACATCACAGTCCTTTTTCCTGAAAGCAAGACCTCATCGGGGCGCACAATGGTCGTCTCCACTCGTGACCGTCTGCGCGTGACCGGCGCTCTCACTGATCGCGGCTACCGGCAAACCCTGCGTCAAGCCCTGGTAGCGATTGGCGACAGCGCGGTGATCGAGGCAGTTCAGCGCGTCCAAGCGGACCGCCTGGACGCCATCTCGTCCCAACAAGAACAAGCGCATATCGAGGCGGTGTCCGCCGTAGTGTACTCGAACACGGGGCGAAGTCGCCCTGCTACTCCTGGGGCATAGCTGACGCAAGTGCCCGGGCAGGTTCGTCGCCTGCCGGGAGATTTCCCCATCACTCCCCAGGGAGTGAGCCTCGAGGGATGGGTATGGGGTCCCTGGCTGCGCCATCCGTCACGCCGCGGCGTGCGCCCGACGACATGCAAGGGCATTGGTCTGCTCCCTGAACGGCAGTAAAGTTCAGGCGATTCTCAATACACGAGAGTCGCCGCCTCTGGCAAGGCGTGCGCTTTTAAAAGCGCAAAGGGGTATCCTGCCTGGAATGGAGCCTCTGCCAGGAGCGCGTCATTTTGCCGCGCTCCATCCTTGATCATTCCTCCCGCTGCCAGTTGATGCTGGACGCCCGGGTACGCGGCCCGGCGGGAGAGTTGCGGTATTGCGCCGCTCAACACATTCTTTCCTTGCCCTGGATGGTGAGTTAATTTTCCGAAGCTCTGAGCCATTGAGCACTCCGCTCTCCTGGCTCGCTTCTGAAAATACTTATATTCAGAAGCTCGGAGATGCGTTGCTTCCCTTCCTCTCCCCTCTGGGGTCAGGCTTTTCGCCTGGTGTACCGCGTATGGGCTTTTCGCCTGGACCGGTACTTACTTTTTGACATTCGCCCGCTGTGGTTTTTTGCCGGTTCGACTCCGGCGCGGGTATTTGGGGCATGCGTATCGGGTTCTCCTTTCTCCTCTCCTTTCTCACACCCGTTTGACGGGGCCATTTCATGGCAGGAGTAGAGAAGGTGAACTCTGCTCCCGCCATGCCCTTATAAGACCAGGCTTCCCGCCTGGTCTTACTTTATAGGTCGCTCCAGGGCTGCGCGCCCTGATTGACATCCACTCTCTCATCTTTTTTCAAGGACGGGAGGGTGGTTTGTTGCCATCACCCTCCCGTCATCACAGGAGGTATGTGATGGCTACACCCGTTTTTTGCATGGCCGCAAGCGGCACAATCATCCCGGCGGTTGGGGGTCGGCGCAAGCGGCTGACCTCAAGTCAGGTCTCGGAGTTACTCAAAGCGGTTCTGTCTCTTGCGTCTAATAAGACGCGCATCGAGACCGAGCGTTATCTGGCGATCTGGCACGGTAAGGATCAGAACGCGCAGACTAACGCCGAATTATCTTCTGCCGCGTTGAACGAGATACAGGGATTGATCGCTGGCTTCTACGGGCGCGCTCCTTCGCCCGTGTTCAAGGCCGTGCTCTAGAGGCTTCCCGCCTCCCCCTGGGCGCCGCGACCCGGCGCCCAACCCTGACCAGTCAGCCCGCCACCTTGCAGCCCCCCGGATCGGGGGAAGACCTGGCGGGATATTTTTGCGTGGAAACCGGGAGTGTCTACATCAAGATTAGGCTGCCGCTGCGTCGTCGAGAAGTTCGACTGCCCGTTCCATCTCCTGCCCGCGCGGTTTGCCATATTTCATGGCGGTTTCCATCGAGTGCCCGGCCAGCATGGCGCGCACCTCCAAACTGACCCCGCGCTTGCGCAGCATGAATGAATAAGTATGCCGCAGAACATGCGGCGTGACCCGCACTGGTGGTTTTTGCTTGTCCAATTGGGCGCGGATGCCTGCCTCGGCGATCATCATCTGCATTGAGCGCCTGGAAAGACGACGGAAACCCACCGGGCTATCCTCGTCGCGCTTTTTCCGCAGTTCAACAAATAGCGCCTGGTTGTTTTCATCGATTTTCATCGCCTTGCGCACGTTCAGCCAGGCTTGCAGCGCCTCGCGTGCCGGGAGCGGCAGGGGCACATCGCGCTCTTTGAAGCCCTTGCCCTCGCGGATGCGCATCGCCCCTGAACGCGGGTGGATTTCAATGTCCCCCAGTTCCAGCCGCTCCACCTCCTCCACCCGCGGACCGGCATACAGCATTAGAAAAGCGATGGCTTTATTGCGGGCCAGGAGTTGCCGCGCATTCTCCAGCACTTCTGCGCTGCGCTTGCGCTTGGTGGTTTTGTCTGGCCAGACCGTCTGGAATACGGCCTCGAAGCGGGCGCGCTGACTGTCCTCCAACCCGCGCGGGTCGGACTGGGGCTTTTGCGGAAGGCGCAACCCAATGGTTGGGTCATGCTTAATGATACCGGTTGCCTGGAGAAATTGAGAGAAGGCGCGCAGACTGGCTGCGTAACGCAGTACCGTACTGACGGCATAGCGGCGCGGCGGCAGGCGCAACCAGGCGATGAAATCCTGGATCAGTTTCTTATTGAGTTGATAGGGGTCATCTTCCAGCAGGCTGCGGCTCATCTCGCTGCCGGTGGTCTGTTTACTCCAACGCAGGAAGATGGAGACATCCTGCGCGTAACCGCGGATGGTTGCATCGGAAGCGCCGGATCGCCTGCGCGAGGGCAAGGGATTGCCTTCCAAATGATTACGGAATGCACGGAAAAGATTGTGGTCAATGTCATCGAGAGCCACTGGGTGTTGAATAGTTTTTGCCATTGTGCCTTTGCCTCCGGGTGGTATTTTGCGAAGTAATTTTGGCATCATAAATGCTTCGTTATGGGGAATTATTAGCCCTATTATACACAACTACTTCACACAATTTATATTGCGCGAAGTAATAATGCGTATCTGGCAAGAGAAAATCGCAAAGGCTGCCGCCAGGATTACGCCATCCCCGCATAGTGCTTTCCCCAGGAAAGCACTATGCGGGGGCGGCGCAGCCGCCCCCAACCACACGGAGGTATATATTCCATGACAACACCACAAATCCCCGACGACTTGGCTGCCGAGCGCACCATGCGCCCGGACACACTGACCGGCTTTATCGGGCAAACCCGCCTGAAGCCGGTATTGGGAACACTGCTTCAGGCGGCGCGCGCGCAAAGTAAGCCACTTGGTCACTTGTGCTTCCTGGGCGAAAAGGGGTTGGGCAAGACCACCCTGGCTTACATCGTGCGCAATGAACTTGGCGCCCCCTCTTTCTTCGAGACATCAGGCAGTGTCCTGACGCGCCCTGGTGATGCCGCCGCACTTCTCACGGCAATCAAATATCCAGGCGCGGTTCTTTTCGTGGACGAGATTCACGCCATCCCGGCCGGAGTGCAAGAAATGTTCCTGAAAGCAATGGAAGATTTCATCGTCTCCATCCCCATCGGAAAGGACAATGACCGGCACGTCACCCTCGCCGTCCCGCCCTTCACTCTGCTGGGAGCCACGACCGACTACGGCAGGCTTTCCGGCCCCATGCGCGACCGCTTCCTGCACCACTTCTACCTCCAGCCGTACACGCTGGATGAAGCCACGCAGATTGCGCTACGCGCGCTCGACAGGCTGGGGCTGCTAACCGACGAGCAGGCTCCGCTGGAGATCGCCAAACGCTCGCATGGCACACCACGCTTGGTGGTCAAGTACGCCCGCCTGTGCGCGTCCTACGCGACAGTCGCAGGTGTGGAAGTAGCCGACGCCAGCCTGGTGGCGAGCGTGATGGACCATCTATATGTGGACGATGCCGGGCTGACTGATCTGGAACGCACCTACCTGTCTGTGCTTATCACGCACCTGCGCGGTGGTCCGGTTTCCGTCCGGTCGATCAGCGCATCGTCCGGGCTGGATCGCGCCACCATCGAGGAAGTGATCGAACCAATCCTGCTACGAATCGGGTTTATCGTGCGCACACCGCAGGGCAGGCGAATCACCCAGGCGGGCTACAGCCATATCGCCCCATCCCTGGTCTCGCCCCCCAGGATTAACTGGCGCAGACTGGAGAAATCCGACGAAACTTCGACTCAGCGCGAGGAGGTGTGAAATGCCAGGCTTCGCCGGATTCATTTGCGAAGTAACCAACGAGCCGATACTGTCCGCAGATTGCCTGGACTGCGCCCGCAAAGGCGCGCCCGGCTGCGAGGTCGGCTCGCCGCCCATCCTGTCTGGCATCTTACGCCACATCCGCCCGGCGGGTTTCAGCCAAGGGCAAGCCCAGGACGCCCGGGCGGATGTGACCCCCGACCTGTCTTTCAGCGTCACCGAACTGCTTGGCTGCGCCCGCAAGGGTGCTCTGATGCAAACCGAAGATTGGTACGAACGTCCCTCGCGTCTGTACTGGGCCTATCGCGGCACGCTCTTCCACAGCCAGGCGGAAGCCTATGCCCAAGACGACCTGACGGTCATCTCCGAACAGCGCCTGTTCTGGTTCTTCCGTCTGGGTGGTAAGACCATAGCCCTATCAGGTCAACCTGATTTGTTGCTATTTGACGAGCAGCACAAAGGCTGGCGCATCGTGGACTTCAAGACCACCAAGGAAGTTCCAAGCAGGCGTTACCGCTATACCTGCCTGACGACCGGACAGGTAATCTACGAAGTGCCGTACAAAATCAAAGGCAATGCCAACTGCCCACACTGCAACGCCAAGCACAACGCCTCTGAAGTGAGCGCAGAAGAACTCCCGCCCGGCCCGCGCGCTGCGCACGACCTGCAATTGCAGGTATACGCCACGCTGGTCGAAAAAAACGGCGCAGCGCTTGCGAACATGCTCAACCGACGACTAATGAAACAGGCTTGCCCCCCAGATGCGCCCATCCTGGGGGGCGAACTGGTCTACTTGGACATGTCCACCCAGAAGCGCATCCAGGTCGAAATTCGCCCAGCCGCCGAACGCATGGCGCTGGTACGCACCCAACTCCAACCGCGACTGGCAGGAGGGCTGCCCGACATCCTGCGCAACCCGCTGGAAGCCTGGCAATGCAACTACTGTCCCGTCCGGCCTGCCTGTGAGTCCCATCACGGCGGGCCAGTTGGGCGTTAATCATCCCAGATGGGAACACCAGGGGGCGCAGTCTCCCTGTTTCCACAATCCAACCAACAACAAGAGGTATGCAACAATGGCTACTCCCAACAAAAGTCAGCACAACGCCAATCACGGCAACGACAACTTCGTCATCCTGGCAGTGACCGCCGTGCAGGATGCCCGCTACGGGTATTCTGCCAGCGCCGCGCCTTGGGCGTCCCTGCGCGTGGCAAAGGGCTTTGGCAAGGATAAGGACGGAGAATACCATCCGTCCATCTTCTTCAACGCCAAGATCTTCGGCGAACCGGGTACTGATTTCGTGGACACGCTGGCGGACGCCATGCAGGTCGCCAAGGGCGACCGGCTGGTCATCCGCGGCGCGTTCGGCGTGCCAGAAACCTGGACCGACAAGAGCGGCAATGAGCGCACCGACCTGGTGATCAAACTCAAGGCAAAGGAGGGTATCAAGATCGTTGGCGCGGGTACTTCTACACCTGCACAACAGCCCGCGCCCGAACTTGAAGAAGTGCCGTAAAGTAACACTTGCGCTGACAATCAAAAGATCCCCGGAATCCCTCCGGGGCAACCCCGTCCCTGCCTTCACCGGCAGGGACACCTCCCATCCCGCGCACCTTCTTGGGCAAACCGGGTTCGACCCCCGACGGGATGACTGCGAAGGGAGCGCCTATTCTCCTGGCGAAAACCCCTCTTTAGAGAAATGACAAGTGGCGGGCAAGGTAGGTGATTGGAATCACCTACCTTGCCGCCTCCCTCTGGCAGCGCAGGGTTCCCACTTACGCTCCCGGAGGGAGCCGGGTTTACCGCTCTTGCGGGCATTTCGCCTGCAACTATTTCTCAAAAGAGGTGCATCATGTCCGCTGTTGGTGAAATTGTGATCACAGTCGTCGTCGGCTTGCCGATTGTCCTGTTCTTCCTGAATCGGATCCACTTTGCGATCAAGAACTTCGGGAACCGGACATCGCGCAGGCTGTGGGACGTGACCCACTAAAAAACCAGCGGCGATGGGAGAAACCGCTCCCTTCGCTGCTTCTTTTGAAGCAGCAACCTCGGGATCAACGGCTGCGCGCCGTCTCCAATTCACACGGAGGTATGTATCATGAGTATCGTTTCAAACCTGATTGTCGTAATCGCGCGTCTGTGCGGACTGGCGTTCTTCCTTATTATCGGGACCTGCGTCCTGTTTTTTGGGGAAACGTCCATTCCGGTGATTGCCGTAAGCGCAATCGGGCTACTTGTCGCTGCCGTCCATTCAGCGCCGCGCCGCTGTCACGCCCAGGATGATGACGGGGATTGTGCGTGCCCTCGTCGGTTTCGACACAGATAAGCAGGCTTTCCGCCACCCAAAGACCCGCCCAAAGTTGGACGGGTCTTTTTTTGCTGCCGTGCAAGGGCGAAGACCCTCCTCTGCGATAGCAAAAATCGGTCTTACCTGATTCACGATGAGGTGTGTGTTGTGCATAAAGACAAAATTATCCACGTTCATGTCCGCTTTCATGCGCCGTGACCACAACCGTTTTTCCCGCCTGCGAGGGCGGATGTTCGCCGCGTTTTACCTTGACGGGACTTTGATGTTCCTGCGCATGCAGGGCAGCGTGGCTCGCATGGATCTGGAGAACGGTCGGCTAACCTTTGTTCGGCCGGAGGTTGTCCCATACTGGGTCGCTTTGCCCGGCTGGATTCGAATCCGGCGCGTCCATGAGCAGAAATCTCAAATCCAAATTGAGGTGGGCGAACTGTATTTCAACGTCATCACCATTCGGCGCTCAAAGCGCGAATGGTGCGTCGTTTTCCCCAGGCGGCTACTATAAGTAAGCCGCCTACCACACTGGAGGTATGTATATGACAACAAAATATCTAATTGCGCGGGTGCTTTGCGACGATGACCTTGCCGACTCCCCGGACCTGTTTGTCATGAGCGTGGACAGCGAGATGCTGGAAAGCATCAGGCATGCTCGCTTTTGGCTGAACATTGCGTCCCGCGTTTATGCACTGCCCCAAATTGCCGGGAGGATCAAGCGCGATTTTACACAGGGGCTTTCGTCGTGGAAACACATCAAGCACAGAATCGTCGCCTGGTGGCGGCAGGGCTGTGACGAGGTTTCTTCCGTAGACATCCCGACTGGCGGTTCCTTTATCGAGGTGCCCGGCTGGTACGCCCACCTGCCCGAGGACTTGACAGACGAACTCGAGATGCACGACTGGGTCGTCCCAGGCGAACTGCCCAGTCGCCTTGACAAGATGGAGGAGCAAAGAGGGCTACGCGGACATTTCGCCAGGATAAGCAAAGATGGATGGGCCACTTTCGCTTGCTACAACAAATGGAGCGGACACGAATTCCGCACTTGCGCCATCAGCCTGCCTGCCCTAGCACGGGAGGTGGTCCGTGATTAAGCCCCCCCCTTTAATCATAGCTGACGTAGACATCGTTGGTTACTTCTACGCCGTAACCGTAGATTTCTACGTCAGCACCCGGCATCACCGGGTGGATCACAACCTGACCTGCGTTTGCGACCTGGGAGAAACCTGCCCGGCAGTTGTGGCTGTGCGTGGTTACCTGCTTTCAGGCGGGGTGCCCGCCCCCAAGCCGCCTCCCGGCTACTTCCCGATACGCCCAGCGCGCTGCCCCATCTGCGCCGCGCAAACTGCCTTTGAACCCAGCCTCTCTTCGCGCTTTCGTGGCGCAGGCTGGGTTTGTCGTAGCGACAGCGGCAGCGCTCACTACTGGGAGACCCAGGGCAGGGAACGCGCGCATTTTGCCCGTTTGAGTTTGAATGGAGGTATGAAATGACTACTACTACCATCGAGACTTGCCCCCAGTGCGGGGCTGAAGCAGCAGTCGTGTCCAACGTGCGCACAGAGGTGCACTGCTCAGTGTGCGGCTACCGCGAGACGAGCTTCTCTGTCGTGGTCGGCCGCGGCGCGTTTGCAGTCGAATATCTCACCGATTATTGCCCGACCGTCGATCAAATTCTGGATGACGCCTACCCCGCTCACTGCAAGCGCCACCCAGCGGTGGGAGAAGTTGCGTGCTGGATCGACCGACTGGAGGACAGTCAAATGGTTCGCGTCGTCCTGGCGACCATGTACGACATGGACGGCCGTCTACGCTTCGTGCGCGGCGATCCCTCCGATTACACCTGGCGCAGCACCGGAAACTTCGAACCATCCGAGGATGAACTACTGGCTGTTTTATACGCTCAAGAAGGTTGAGGCATAAAGTCTCTGACCAAACCCAATCCCTGGGGCTTCGGAAGCCCCAGGGATATTCTTGCCTTGCTCCCGCCGGAGGTGCATTGCTACGCATCGCCAGAGCAAGCAAGGCTCGCTTGTATCACACGGAGGTATCCAAAATGAAAACAACAATCGTATCGCCCGAGGTGCAATGATGGGGCGGCACCACGATTGGACCGGCAAACTACCCATCGCCGGTAGCCTGCTTTTGTTACCCGTCGCCGAGGTGATCGCACACGTCACCGGCGCGGGGCTGGTTGTCACGGGCATGGGACTCACCTTCATTTACGGCGCCGGATGGGTGCTGTACCTGAAGGTCAGGGACAGGAATGAGCGGTAGGCTGGAATGACCCCTATCCAACTGCTGGACGGGGACATCCTCGAGGATCCAGCCGAAGCGATTTTCGTTCCAGTAAACACAGTGGGCGTGATGGGCGCTGGTCTGGCCTTGGCAGTCAAGCGCCGCTACCCAGTCCTGCACACCATCTACGTCAGTCTGTGTCACTCTGCCTTGATTCAGGTCGGAGTAACATGGACTGTCGTCCTTCCCGAAAGACGATTCGTACTGTTTCCGACCAAGTCGGATTGGAGACGCCCCTCGCGCCTGGCATGGATCGAAGCCGGACTGCGCCACTACGAAAAAGAACTTTTGTTCCATAAACCGCAATCCATTGCCATCCCCGCCCTGGGGTGCGGCAAGGGTGGACTGGAATGGGATGTGGTGCGCCGAGTGGTCACGAACGCCTTCGCACAGACCGACCTGGACGCTCGACTTTACCGCCCGCGCAACAATACATAGGGCATGCTCTGCCTTTTATTCTAATGGGCTGATCGCCCATGCAACAACTGGAGGGGGCTCCCTGCCCCCTCTGCCATTAAATCTCATTTGAATACCTACAAGGAGAAGTGCCCATGTCATTCCATGTCAATCACGTCACCCTGATCGGCAAAACCCTCAAGACTTGGACATACGGCAACGACCGCGTTGTTCGCCTGCAAATCCTCCGCCCAGGCTTTTATCCGCCTCGCGCTGGTGGGTCGCATGACCTGGTGACGGTGGTACTGCCCGAAGCCAAGAGCCGCGGCATGGTTGTCGAAGAAGGCGATGATCTACATATCGAAGGATTCATTCGCAACGATGACCGCGAAATCTCGCTACACTCACTTGCCAAGATCAACACCCCCGAACTCAAAGAAATGAAAGTGCGCCAAATTGTCACTGAAGTGGTGGCCAAGGACTGGCGCATCCTCCAGAACAGATAGATCCTCATCCACTTCGGTTTCCCCTGAACGGCATTGCCGGTTCGACTCCGGCACAGGATATTCGCCGGGCATCCCGCCCGGTAGTCTAATGTCACACCCAGGAGAAAACCATGTCAACTATGTTAGATTGGCTTGAACAAGCCTTCAAGGTGGATCGTGCTGGTTCCAGTGGCGGGCGTCATGGACGCTCGAAGTCGATCAAGGTGAACTCAATCGAGGTGCGAGTCCTATCGAGTACCTTGACAAAGATCACAGGCGCTTTGCCTGCGTATGACTTGTCGATAAACCTCGACTTGTCCACGCTTGCGAATGATGGCTTTGTGATCGTTGAACCCGTATGCACCTGTCCTGACTGGAAACAGTCAGGCGGGCGCGAGATGGGACGGCTATGCAAACACCTGATCGCCTTTGCGTGCGCCCTGGATACTGAAACGCACGCCCCAGGCACACAAATGAGCAAGCCAAAACGCAAGGTGGGGGAGGTCGCCCGATTCGCCCCAGGGCAAGAAGATACAGCCGATACCGCGCCCTTCAGCGAGCGCATCTCCCGCGCGATCTCGGATGCCATCGAGCGCCTGGCTACGCAAGTGGTAAGCGTACTTGAGGCTGGGTATGTTCCCTTGCTGGTTGGACCTACTGGTTGCGGCAAGACTTCCGCTGTGCGGCGCGCGGCCCAACGCATGGGCTGCCGCCTCGTGGAACATGCCGGATCGGACAGCTGGAGTGACTCCGATCTGGTCGGGGTCGAGATGCCCAACGGTAGACGCTTCCCCGGCCCGGTCGCGCAAGCGCTTACGCACGCCCGCGAGCTGGAAGAGCCTGTGCTGCTGTTCCTGGACGAGTTCACGCGCTACAACTCCCGCGCCCAGGAAGCCAACATGCGCACCTTTCTGCCCACCGATCCGCAAACAGTCGCCTCACTCGGACTCCCGCACCACGGCGCAGTTCGCATCACCTCCGCCCCGTTTTGGGGTGACGAGTGGGCGCCTGCCAGCCTGGTGCACATCGTCGCGGCCTGTAACCCTTGGGGCGTGGCCATCGATCCCGCTCTGGCGCGGCGCACCGTGCCGCTGTTTGTGAGCTTCGACGATAGCGTAAGAGGGATGTTCTCTGCCAGTCTGGGCGCGGCCATTGATCTATCCTGGAAGGGCGTTTCGGACGGATCGCTACCATTGCCACTGGAGTACGGCGAACTGTCGCGCGCCGCGCAACCAGATGACAGCGAGGTGATTGGGCGCTACATCAACCGTCTGCGCGTGGTTGATGCGTCCGCATCCCAAGCATTCGCAAGTTTGCTAACTGGCGTCAAGCGCAGATAACGGGGAACGTATGTCTACATTTACACAGCAACTTCAACGTGAGCTGGACATCGTGTCTGCCATCCTCCTGGGCGAGATCAACACAATGGTCAAGCCGCGCCTGCTCTTGGAGGATGTCAACACCGCCTCCACCGACGGAGCCCTCTGGGTGCGCCTGCCGCGCAAATTCCTCGGCGAGGTGGTCGAGGAACGTCCCGAGATCGGCGTGGGGCTGCTAGCGCACGAGGTCGGTCACTGGATGCAACCACTTGAGGCGGTGCGGGAGGTAGAGAAGCGCACCGGACTGGCGCACACCATTGCCAACATCCTGCTCGACATCAACAACGAAGCCCTGGTCGCCTCCACCTTCCCCCTGTTCGGCGCGCCCTTGGCCGCCGTGCGCGAGACGGTGAACAGGAACATGGCAGAGCATTACCTCGCAGGACTGGAATCTGCGAAGAACTTTGCCGCGGCTGCCACGAACGCACTGCTCTATGCTCGCTATGGCAATCCAAGTCAATCCGTATCTACGATGAACGATAAGCGATTGAAGCAGGCGCTAGGAAAGGTTACCCATGCCCAAAAAGGCGCTATCGGCACGACGAAACTACTCGGCGTATTGACTCTGTCCCGCGAATTTGCCAACCTGCCAACCGACGCTCTCCCCAGGGCCCTGGAGCAGTTTGCAACTCAATTCCCGGAACTTTGCCAGTCGCCAACCGCACTTCCTGTCGATCCGATGGGCCACGATACAGGCGCATCCTCGGGGGGGGAGATGATTGATCAGGTGCGCAAGCATGTCGCGGACGCAACCACAATAGTTCGCAGCGGAGGGACAAGCGGCGTTGAAGTCAAAACTGCCACTCCGCAGGGACGGGCGCAACTCTCCCCGCAGGTGCTCGCCCTCAGCCGCCAGATGTGCCTGCGGTGGGTCTCCCCGCGTGGGGCAATTAGCCTGGCAGCGCCAGGGCGACTGAATCGCCTGGGCGCGGTACGCGGGGAGCCGGTGCCGTTTAGCCAGCCACTGCCTGCCGATGTCCGAATGGGCGAGCGCATGAAAGTACTGCTTGCGGTAGACTGGTCTGCCAGCATGACCACAGGCTCGCGCTGGGAAATCGCCATCAACGCAGCTCGCGCCATCGCCCTGGCGCTTCAGGATGCGGGCGCCGATGTTCGCGCCCTGTTTTTCGCGGAACATGCCTGGCATGCGCCTGGCTACGCCGCAGATGCGCTCTTTGCACGGAGCTGCGGCATTGATCTTTCCCGTGCAGACGGCGTAGATACTGAATTCCGCTGGCTGCCGCACGCCTGGCAGTCCTTGCCCAACCACCGCGTCATTCTGCTCACGGATGGACACGGAAAGATGCCACAGGTCGCTCCGCGGTCTTCCTGCCGCCGCACGTCAGCGATGCTGATTCAGTGCGGGGATGAGACCGCGGAAACAGCCGTGCGAAAGGCGGCATCCCATGTCATCAAGGTTGAATCTTTGCACGACCTGGCGGCGGTGTGGGCATACCTCATTCCGCGCAACTGGGTTGCGTAAATCAAAACGGGAGGCAGAACGCCTCCCGTTTTTTGTTATCTCCAGCGTGGCGCGCCGTTGCGCTGTTGCAAAGTTTGCTACGGCAGAAACTGAATGCTCTCCACCAGGGCTTTGAATTCCTGGTGGAAGCGCCCGTCCACTTCGCTTTCGGGGATGCTGAAATTAATGATATAGTACCGATTTCGAGACAGAACAAATAGGGTTTCCGAATATCTTTCTTGCGTTTGTCCTTCGCGTGCGAATGGTTGAACTTGCCTCACAAAACGTTGTGCCAGGTTATTATTAATCTCTATTTGTTCGTCTGCCATCATTGTGATGAATGCCAATTCTTGCGTAGCAGTTCTGAAATACTCAATTTCTGCTTGCATATCTTTCATAGGGGTATTTGTTTCAACCACCCGAAAACTAATCATTCCTCGATCTCTATTTTCAGTGCCCTGGGGGTCTACAACCACCATTTCCTCAACCTGCGTTTCTGTTGGCTCAAGGTACATTTCCCAATTGTCCGGGTATTGAAACGTGATTTTCAGCGGACTCTCCTGCGGTGGCGCATAAGTCGTTATAGCTGGTTCCGGCGAACAGGAAACCAACAGGCACATCAGTACGATAAGAATAAATTTCGTCTTCATTTTCGAAATATCCCGAAATACCACTCGATAGGTTGCGTAATCAACCTAAAGCGGGTAGCGTTAGGATAAGGTGGGTAGTTTTCGCCCCAATAATCATCATCTAATAAAGAGTTTTTTCGAAGCCATAGCATCAAACTACTCTCATTCCAGGGATCATATCCTCCAAAAGTAAAAGTAATCCCTTCATAACCCACCCCCAACGGCGCCAACTCCTGACGGATATAATCTTCTGTCTGAAACGCCCAATATTCTTCAAACAGCGAGTCTTCTCCGTACTGGGCTTCACCATAGGCAATATGGAATGCCTCGTGCCCCATCATTACCACGGTTTCCCCTAAACCTGGTTTTTCGTAAGCGCCGCCACTGTAACTTGCCAGTTCGATGTAGCATCCAAAGGCATCGCAGTAAGCCCGGCTGTAATCTCCTCCCCACCGCATTTTTACTCTGTTTTCCAGAATATACATTGCCAAGTTGTGACCTGTTTTTGTCTGGTACATCAAGTGCCATGCATCCATCAGTTTTGTATCCCCGTTGGTCAGTTCATTGATTTGTTCCAACATCTCGTGGTCTACAGGCAGGATGGGAGGATTGGAATTTGTGGGTGTTGCACCACTTTCGCACGTTTGCGTTGGATCTTCGGGGTCACTGCATACATGCCCACTCGGATCCACATACCGCAGCGGATTGTACCGCACATAGGCGTACCGGTTCCAGTCTGGCGGGTTGGCGGGGTTGGGGATGAGCGTATCCGCCTGGGTGAAGTGGGATAGTG
>CAYLZI010000001.1:0-71386 GCA_964388215.1 uncultured Anaerolinea sp. | reverse complement strand
TCGGCAGGTAGATTTGTTTGTTAAGCGGACGAGATTTTACCCGCAGACCGGGAGAATGTCAAGCGACAAAAAAATTCGGTTTTTTTGATACAATCGAACTATGATTGCAACCCTGTGCGGTGAAATTACCCAAATCGAAGAAGCCGCCCTGGTCGTCGAAGTCGGCGGCGTGGGCATGAGGGTCTTCGTCCCCAAGCCCCTGTTGACCAAATTCCAGGTTGGCGAAATCGTTCTCATTCACACTCACCTGGTCGTGCGCGAAAACGACCTGTCGCTGTATGGATTCGAAACGGTTTCGGACCGCCAGCTTTTCTTGACCTTGCTCGGTGTAGACGGGGTTGGTCCTAAAGTGGCGCTCTCGGTTCTCTCCACCCTGAATCTTGATACTGTTCAGCGGGCTGTTTTCAGTGAAGAAGCAGACTTGCTCAGCCGCGTCCCTGGCGTGGGCAAGAAAACCGCCCAAAAGATGTTACTCTATCTCAAAGACCGGCTCAAACCTGCCAGCGGGTTGGAAAAAATCGCCGCTATGTCTGATACCGATTCAGAAGTACTGGCCGCCCTGACCGCGCTCGGCTACTCGGTCATCGAAGCCCAGTCGGCGCTGCAATCTTTACCCAAGGACGCCCCTGACGATGTGGAAGAGAAGTTGCGGATGGCGCTGGGGTATTTCCAGTAATCAGTAATCAGTGAGCAGTCTTGAGCGCGGAAGCTTGCTTCCGCTTTTTTATGGAGAAATATCCATGCAGCCTGCTATAGGAGTAAAAAATGCTGAATAAAAAAATTGCTTTTATCGGTTCAGGCGCAATGGGCGAAGCCATGATCGCCGGACTCATCCGTCAGGGGTTGGCGAATCCTGCAGATATGTTGACAGCGGATGTTCATGCCCAGCGTGTGGAAGACTTGCGCGAGCGCTATGGGACCCGGCCATTTACCGATAATCGTCTCGCCGTTGAGGGCGCCGACCTGGTAGTTCTCTCGGTTAAGCCGCAGCGTCTGACCGAAGTGCTCAAAGGCCTGCGAGGCGCAATTGCCCCTCATGCCCTGGTTCTTTCAATTGTGGCTGGGGCAAAAATTACCAAAATTGGTCATGGACTGGGCCATGAAGCGATTGTGCGTTCAATGCCTAATACACCCGCCCAAATCGGCCAGGGCATTACTGTCTGGATGTCCTCCCCCGCGGCCAGCCAGGCGCAGAAGGAACTGGCGCGGGCGGTCATTGGCGCGTTAGGAGAGCAGGTCGAGGTGGATGATGAGAATTATCTTGATATGGCGACCGCGCTTTCAGGCACGGGGCCAGCCTATATTTTCCTATTCATGGAAGCAATGATTGATGCGGGTGTTCACATGGGCTTTTCGCGTCAGGTTTCAGAGCGGTTGGTGGTGGAGACGCTCAAAGGCTCGGTGGCCTATTTTGAGTCGCGCAATCAGAGAGACCAGGCGCACGTCGCAACCCTTCGCAACCAGGTCACATCCCCCGGTGGGACGACTGCCCAGGCGTTATACTATCTCGAAAAAGCCGGTTTTCGCACTGCCGTCTCGCGCGCCATCTGGGCAGCCTACGAACGTTCGATTGAATTGGGCAAGGAGAAAACCGTCCACATTCCTGAAATAAATTTGGGCGGGAGTGGCGAATAATGCCAGTAAACCTGCTCGGTATCGTTGCCCCGCGCATCTCTGCCGGGCTGGTGACGTTGGAAAAGGCGCAGGTCAAGGCCTATCGATTCGAGAAAAAGTAATCGGTCAGCCGGTTTGCTGGAGTAAAATAAAAACCTGATATCGCTTTGGAGTTTATCAATGAATGAAAATGCCACTTCTGGGCGTCAAATCCGCCTTACGACGCTTTCCAGCTGCGCTGGTTGAGCATCTAAACTTAATGCGGAAACGCTGGCGCAGGTTCTGCGCCCTGTCTCTAATTTGTTCCAGCCGGGCGAGTACCCGGATTTGCTGGTTGGGCTGGCTGGCCCCGACGATGCGGCGGTCTGGCGGCTGGATGACGCGCGCGCCCTGGTGGTGACGACCGATTTCTTTACTCCAGTGGTCGATTCGCCCTACGAATACGGCGCGATTGCGGCAGCCAACTCGCTTTCAGATATTTACGCCATGGGCGGGCAGCCCTTCCTGGCTCTCAACATTGCCGCCCTGCCGCCCGATTTGCCTACCGAATTTGCCAGTGAAATTTTGCGCGGCGGCGCGGAAAAATGCCGCGAAGCGGGCGTGGTGGTGGCGGGCGGGCACACGGTTCAAGATAAAGAACCGAAATTTGGGCTGGTGGCGCTTGGTTTTGTTCATCCGCAAAAAATGATGACCAAAGGCGGCGCAAAACCTGGCGACTTTCTAATATTGACCAAACCGCTCGGTTTTGGCGTGACGACCACTGCCCTCAAGCGCGGAGTGGCCGCGCCGGAGGATGTGAACGAGGCCACCGGCTGGATGAGCAGCCTCAACGCAAAGGCCGGGCAATTGGCGAATGAGTTTGAAATCCGCGCCGGAACCGATATTACCGGCTTCAGCCTGCTCGGGCATGGATGGGAGATGTCTAACGCTTCGGGGTCCCGCTTCCGCCTCGAATTTGACAAAATTCCATTCATTTCCTGCGCCCGCAAATATGCCGAACAATGGATTTTCCCCGGCGGCTCGGCAGACAATCGCCTGTTTTATGGCGAATACGTCCATTTTGACGAAGGAATCAGCGAAATGGAACAAATGCTCCTGTTCGATGCCCAAACCAGCGGCGGGCTGTTGCTTTCCGTTTCAGCCGAGAAACTCTCTCTCTTTGAGAAACGCGCGCGTGAATTGAATCAGCCGATTTGGGTGGTGGGCGAGGTTGCCGAAGGCGCAGGAATTGACGTTGTACGGTAAAATGAAACACCAAAATTTTGGGTGAAGTACGTTGAATTCCTCGAGGTAAAACAAGCAAAATGGATGTAAGCCTAGAAATACTAATCGTCTTTCTACTCATTGTTCTCAACGGTGTTTTTGCACTTTCAGAAATGGCAGTTGTTTCATCTCGCAAGGCGCGCCTTCAACAGAGGGTCAATGAAGGCGACCTGGGCGCAAAAACAGCTCTGCATCTGGCAGAAAGCCCCAATGCTTTTCTATCAACAGTACAAATCGGGATTACGCTTATCGGCGTGCTGGCTGGCGCGGTCGGTGGCGCGGCAATCGCTGAACCAGTGGCGGCATGGATAGACGACGTGCCCTGGCTGGCAGAACATGCCGGTTCAATTGCCCTGGGCAGCGTCGTATTGGTTATCACCAGCCTGTCTTTGGTGCTGGGCGAGTTGGTTCCCAAGCGGCTCGCGCTCCATAACCCAGAGCGGGCAGCAATGATTGTTGCCGGGCCAATGCTGTTCGTCTCGCGCCTGTTTTCTCCGCTGGTATGGCTACTAGGCGCTTCGACAGACCTGATGCTGCGCCTGTTGGGCGTTAAACCCAACCTGGAGCCGCCGGTGACAGAAGAGGAACTTCTGGTACAACTAGACCAAGGCACTCAAGCGGGTGTTTTTGGCGAAGTGGAACAGGATATGGTCGAGGGCGTTTTCCGCTTGCACGACCGGCGGGTGTTCTCATTAATGACCCCGCGCTCCGAAATCGTCTGGCTGGATGTGAATGATTCGCCCGAAGAAATCAAAAAGGTCATCGAAGAAAGCCCTTTCTCCCAATTCCCGGTCTGCGAAGACAGCCTCGATACGGTGCTGGGCGTCATCAAAGCCCGCGACCTGTTGCTCGAAAGCCTGCATGGCGCGCCCCTGCGCTTGAAATTGAACTTGCAATCGGTCACTTACGTCCCCGAAACTGCGCACGCCTCGCGCGCGCTCGAAGTTTTCAAAGCAGGTGAAGCAGAAATGCTCATTGTCGTTGATGAATTTGGCTCGGTGGAAGGCTTGCTGACCATCAGCGACATCCTCGAGGAAATTGTGGGCGATATTCAAGATGGCGAGCCGCAAGCCACCCAACGTCAAGATGGTTCGTGGCTGCTCGATGGAATGCTGGATGTTGAAGACTTTAAGGAAATTTTCAACATCCGCCACCTTCCCGATGAGGACGAATACGAAACTCTAGGCGGCTTTATCATGAACCACCTGGGCAGTGTGCCGCACGAATCCGACATGTTCGAGTGGGGGGGGCTGCGCTTCGAGGTAATGGATATGGACGGCAACCGCGTGGATAAGGTTATGGTGTCTCTCAAGCAGATTTAAAAAATGAACCCAGAATTCAACTCGCAACGCTCCACAATTTATGGCAGGGGCGGCATGGTGGCCGCCTCCCAGCCGTTAGCCACTGCCGCCGGGTTAGAAATATTGGCGCGGGGCGGTAACGCCGCCGATGCGGCTGTCGCCGTCGCCGCTGCGCTTAATGTCACCGAGCCAATCTCCACCGGCTTGGGCGGTGATATGTTCGCGCTGTTCTACAATTCCCAGACTCAACAAGTGACGGCGCTAAATGGCTCAGGCCGCGCTCCATCCGGATTGACGCTCGAACGCCTCCGGCGCGAGGGGCTGGGTTCTGACCTGCCCGCCTTCCACCCGCATACTGTTACCGTACCTGGGGCATGTGCTGGCTGGTGTGACCTCATCGCGCGGCATGGCACGCTTGCAATGTCCGAAATCCTTTCCCCGGCGGTTCTCCTGGCTGAACATGGATTCCCGGTTGCCCCACTCACCTCCTATTTTTGGGGGCGCGGCGCGGAACGACAATTAAAAACTGCCCCCAACGGCCACGAACTGACCATCGAGGGGCGCGGGCCTCGCGCCGGGGAGATTTTCCGCAACCCTGGCCTGGCGCGTACCCTTAAAACGATTGCCGAGGGCGGCAAGCAGGCTTTTTACGAGGGCGAAATTGCCGAAGCCATTCTGAAAGTCTTGCAAAGCGTGGGCGGCTGCATGACCGCCGAGGACCTTGTTACGCACAAATCCACTTGGGAGACGCCCGCCAGCGTCACCTTTGGCGATTTTCGTGTCTATGAATGCCCACCCAGCGGGCAGGGGATTACTGCATTGTTAGCGCTCAACCTGCTGGAGGGATTCGACCTCGCCGGGCTGAATCCACTCTCGGTTGAACGACTGCATCTCGAAATCGAATCCTTGCGGCTGGCCTTTGCCGATACACGCTGGTATGTCGCCGACCCATCTTTCCAACGTCAGGAGACGTTGGACTCCGGTTGGCAGTGGTTACTCTCCAAAGAATACGCCACTGAACGGCGCAAACTAATAAATCCCAAATGCGCCACCCTCAACCAGAAGCGCGGACGCCCGTTTGCCTCGTCGGATACGGTTTACTTCTGCGTTGCCGATAAGTGGGGCAACGCATGCTCCTTCATCAACAGCAATTACATGGGATTCGGCACGGGAATTGTTCCTCAGGGCTGGGGATTTACCCTCCAGAACCGGGGACACAACTTCAGCCTCGACCCGGCCCACCCCAATCGCCTGGAACCTCGCAAGCGGCCCTACCACACGATTATCCCTGGCCTGATCACTTGCGAGGCGGATGGCTCGCTTTTTGGCCCATTCGGCGTGATGGGCGGATTTATGCAGCCGCAGGGACACGTCCAGGTTGGTCTGGCGCTCATGGCCGATGGCCTCGACCCGCAATCTGCTCTCGACATGCCGCGTTTTTGTTTGGAGGACGGCAAGTCATCAGATGCGGTAGCGCTCGAAGAGGGGATTCCGCTTCAGACGATGGCTTCCCTGGCTGATATGGGGCATCTCGTCCGCCCGGTTAGCGGTTGGGGGCGGGCGCTCTTTGGCCGGGGACAGGTGATTCTCCGTGATAGCGGCGGCACGCTTTTAGCGGGGAGCGACCCTCGCGCCGATGGGTGCGCGATGACGCTTATTTGACGGAGCCTGTTTCAGGTTGGCAACGACGTCATGAAATTGTCATTCCACATGAAAAAATCGTGCTATAATCAATGCAATTCCCCGAACGGTTGAAAATAAAATTGTAACAAGGGTGGCCGCGGGGCCAGGTTTCATGAGAAGATTTCCCGATTCTAAAAATTAAAACCTTCACCACGTCCTTATTCCTGGGACGGGGCTTTTGTTTGCCACATCCCATTTCCCAAGCAGAGAAAAACCCATGATGAATATCCTTGAACTTGAAAGTAAACCTCTTGCTGACCTTCGCCACATGGCAATTAAAGAGTTTGGCATCCAGAATGCCAACCGGTTGAAGAAGGAGGCCCTGGTGCTTCGTTTGCGCCAGGAGGAAGCCCAGCGCGAAGGACTTGAAATTCGCGGCGGCATTTTGGAAATTATGGATGAGGGAATCGGTTTCCTTCGTTCAGCGCGTTACAGCATCAGCGATGATGATGTTTACGTTTCACAGGCCCAATTGCGGCGTTATGAACTGCGCTCTGGCGACCTAATTTTGGGTCACGCGCGCCCGCCGCGTGAATCGGAGCGGCACTGGGGAATGTTGAAGGTTGAATCTGTCAATGGCGTTGACCCTGAAGACGCACGCCGCCGCCCAAAGTTTGAATCGCTGACCCCAATTTTCCCTGAAAAACGATTTGACCTGGAGACAAGGGGAGATATTCTCGCGACTCGCGTGATTAACTTGATTACCCCCATTGGGCGCGGGCAGCGCGGCCTGATTGTTTCTCCACCCAAAGCCGGGAAAACCACCATTTTGAAGCAGATTGCGAACGCCATTTCGACCCAGTACCCCGATGTTCACCTGATGGTGGCGCTGATTGGCGAACGCCCCGAAGAAGTGACCGATATGGACCGCTCGGTGGATGCCGAAGTGATTGCCTCCACTTTTGATGAGCCGGTGACGTCACACGTCCGCACCGCTGAAATTGCGCTCGACCGCGCCAAACGCCTGGTGGAAATTGGTCGCCATGTCGTCATCTTGATGGATTCTATCACCCGCCTCGCGCGCGCCTACAACCTGACGGTGAACCCCTCTGGCCGCACCCTCTCTGGCGGCATGGATCCCTCCGCGCTTTACCCGCCCAAACATTTTTTTGGCGCGGCGCGTAATATTGAAGAAGGTGGCTCACTCACCATCATCGCCACTTGCCTGGTAGATACCGGCTCCCGGCTCGATGATGTCGTTTACGAAGAATTCAAAGGCACCGGCAACATGGAGCTGCACCTCTCGCGCAAACTGCAAGAGCGGCGCATCTTCCCGGCAGTGGATATCGAACGCTCCTCCACCCGCCGCGAAGACCTGTTGCTTGGGCCAGACATCCTCCAGCGCGTTTGGACGATGCGCCGCATGTATGGGCAGATGACCTCCAACCCGCCGCAGGGCGCAGGCATGGACCAAACTGTGGCAACCGAAGCCATTATCACCCGCATGTCCAAAACCAAGAACAACCAAGATTTCTTAGAAACCCTTCATGAAAGTATGTGAAAACGCGATATTCGATAACTCGACCATCCAGTAATGTGTCTCGAATATTGAATAACGAATATCAACCTATGCAACGCCCTTCATCCTCTTATCGGTTTAACCTTATCAGTTGGGGAATTACACTGCTGATTGTGCTTTGCCTGGGCATTTTCGCTTATTGGCACGCTTCGCGCCGCAACGTTTCAGCCAGCACCGAGCCGAGCCTGCCGCCAACGGCTGCTCCAACCCAGGTCAGCGCCCAGCCGCCGATGGGGGTGGTTGCGCCAGGACCTGCTGTTTCCATGCTTGCCCTGCCCTCTATAGACCGAGACCTGAAACTGGAAACCATCATCCCGCAGCGCCCACAATACGCAGTGCTCAATCACACCGTGCGGCGCGGAGATGCCTTGTATCGGATTGCCACCGAGTTCAACATCAAACCCGAAACCCTGCTCTGGGCAAATTTCGACGTCTTAAACGATGACCCGCACGGCCTTAAACCCGGTCAGGAATTGCAAATTCCACCCACCGATGGCTTGCTCTACCAGTGGAAAGGCGGCGACACCATTGAAAAAATCGCAGCCGAATATCGCGCCAGCCCCCAAGACATCATCAATTGGCCGGGCAACGCCCTGGATTTGAGCAACCCACAGCCGAATCTGAGCCAATGGGTTATGATTCCCGGCGGCTGGCGCGAATCGAAAGCCCCCAGCGTGGATGTCGGCAGCGTAGCACCTGGCACTTGCAAAGTCTCATTCAGCGGGTTTGGATGGCCGGCGGGCGAAACCTACCTTTCAGGCAATGACTACTTCCCCGGTCACTATGCCATAGATATTGCGGCTGTTGAAGGCGCGCCCATCTATGCCGCCGCCAGCGGCGTCGTCACCAAAGCCGCCGGGGGCTGGAACAATGGCTACGGCAACTACATCGTAATAGACCACTGTAACGGCTACACCACCCTCTACGCCCACCTGAGCGTCATCAACGTATCGGTTGGCACGGTAGTCGGGCGCGGCGCGGTCATTGGCGCATCGGGCAACACTGGTAATTCCTTTGGAGCGCACCTACACTTTGAGGCGCGGAGAAATGGCGCATATATCAACCCCTGGGGCATCTTCCAGTAACTCCCACGAAACCGAATTTACGACCGCCTTGCAGGGACTCCTGCCGGGCGGTTTGCGATTTTTCGCATCCATCGGCTCTACCAACGACGAAGCCCTGGCCTGGGCCTCAGCAGGTGCGCCCGATTTCTCGCTCGTCCTTGCCGACGAACAAACCAACGGACGAGGCCGCCAGGGCCGGCGCTGGTTTACCCCGCCCGGCTCCGCGCTCGCCTTTAGCCTGGTTTTGCGCCCAACAGGCATCGAACGTAAAAAAATTGGCCTGTTTTCTGGCCTGGGAGCGCTGGCGTTAGTAGATGCGCTTAAACAACACGGTATTGAAGCGCAGGTCAAATGGCCGAATGATGTGCTGATTCGGCGTAAAAAAGTGGCCGGAATTTTAGCCGAAACCGTTTGGGTGGGGATGGACGCGGAGAGCGTAGTTCTGGGAATAGGAATCAACGTTAGCCCAGGCTCGGTCCCGCCTCCTGAAGGATTGAACTACCCTGCCACCTGCGTTCACGCCGAAGGGCAGGTCCTTATCTCGCGCGCTACCCTGCTTAAGACTCTGCTCGAAGCGATTCAACGCCGCAGGGGCATGTTGGCATCAGGCATATTCCTGCGCGACTGGGAGTCTGCGCTGGCCTTTCGCGGTGAAACTGTGCGTGTCTGGGTAAGCGAAGCCGAGACACTCATCGGGCAGGCGCATGGCCTCGAACCGGATGGCAGTTTGCAGTTGAGATTGCCCGAAGGAGTGGTAAAAATCATCCATTTCGGCGAAGTCCATCTGCGCCCTGTGTGATGATGAAGCCCGAAATCTCCCAACTCTGGCCCAAACCTGGAAATTTTTTGGCCCAAACCTGTATGATATACTCTGACCCGCGAGGTGAACATGTTTGACGATTTACGCGATAGCAGCCAACCAATTTTTGAAGGCGAGCAGGTAGATAAGCCCCAGCCTGTCCTGGCTGTTTCCAACCGCCCGGTGGTTAGAAAGAAAAAAAGCAAGAAAATCTTGGGCATGACAGCAGCGCAGCGCTTTGTCCTTTCCACATTGTTGTTCCTGGTGATTTGCCTGATTGGCGTGGCCGTGCTGTTTGTAACGGGAAAGATAGCGATTCTTTGATTTGAAGATGTTGGAAAAGAAAAACCCTTACGCAAAAAGCGACGGATTTTTGGTCACCTTGCCAAGCCCGCCCCTCCAATGCTATAATCCCGCCGCTCAATTTCACCCGCAAGCAAAAAGAGGAAAGACATGATTGATGTAAACGATTTACGCAAAGGCGTCACCTTTGAACTGGACGGCCAACTTTTTAAGGTGTTGGATTATAGCCACAACAAATCGGGGCGCGGCAATGCCAGCATCCGCATCAAAGCCCGCAACCTGCGCAGTGGTTCGAATATTGAAAAAACCTTCCAGTCTGGCGACCGCGTGCCAGAAGCCAACCTGGATTTTCACAACTCGCAATATCTTTATAGCGACGGCGATTTGTACTACTTCATGGATAACGACACCTTTGACCAGCCTGCCGTCAAGGCTGACGTGCTCGGCGATAGCGCGCAATTCCTGAAAGAAGGCATGGAATGCAAACTGACCTTCTACAAAGGCGAGCCGCTGGATGTCGAAATGCCCATTACCGTAGACCTGCTGGTTGAATACGCCGAAACCGCCGTGCGCGGCGACACCGCCACCGGCGTCACCAAAAAAGTCCGCACCGAGACCGGCGTTGAAGTGCAGTGTCCCAACTTCGTTAAAACAGGCGACGTCATCCGCGTTGACACCCGCACTGGCGAATACGTCACCCGCGTCTGAACCGCAGCGTTAAAGGTTGAAGAAAATTTGAAGAATAGCCCTGGGATTTGCGCCCGGGGCTTTCGCTTTGATGTTACAATCCGAAATCGAAAATCGTTACTCGACAAACCGAAAATCCAAAATCGTAAATCGTAAATCCCCATGCGCACTCCCTCTGGCATTGACTGCACCTATTTTTATGGCGACTACTTTCGCGGGCGCACCGTAGAAGAATGCCGCCTGCTCAAAGCCGCCGGGCAAGATTGGTCGCCCGACCTGTGCAAAACTTGCCCCGTGCTCGGCATCGTCCGCGCCAACGCCTGTGAACACCAGCAACTTAAACCAAGCGTTGCCCGCCCCTTCAGCGCCATGTTCATGCGCCGCGTACAAATCGCAGCCTATTGCAGCAAAACCAAACGCAATGTTAAAGAGCCGCACGTTGGCTGCGGCGAATGCCACCCTTTGCCCCCCATCTTCGACGTGAAACCATGACCTTCCACCTGCTCTTCGACCTCGACGACACCCTGCTTGATTCAAACATTGAATCCCTTGTTCCAATTTATTTTCAAAAACTGGCTGCGCACCTGGCCGATTTCGTGCCGCCCCAGCAAATGCTTCAGGAACTCATGCGTTCCACAATGGCGATGTACCGCAGCACCCGCGTCGACCAAACCCTCGAACAAGTCTTCAGCGAACAATTTTACCCGCCACTGGGGACAACCCGCGAAGCCGTCGCCGACCAAATTGAACAATTCTACGACGAGATTTTCCCCACGCTCCAGCCGCTTACCCAGCCGCGCCCCGAAGCCATATCACTGGTCGAATGGGCGCTCTCACGCGGCTGGGACGTATCGGTTGCCACCGACCCGCTCTTCCCACGCAAAGCCATTCTGCACCGCCTGCGTTGGGCTGAACTGGCCCCCGAAACCTACCCCTTTCGCCTGGTTTCCGACTTCCAAACCTTCCACTTTGCCAAAGCCTCGGTGGCCTATTTTGGCGAATTCCTCGGCCACCTGGGTTGGAATGGAGAGAGTCCTCTGCTGATGGTTGGAGACAGCATCGAGCGGGATGTTATCCCTGCTCGTCAGGCTGGCATCCCTGTTTTCTGGCTCAAGACCAATGGGCAGTCCTCGCCCGATGCGGAAGGAATCCCACAGGGGACATTATCCGACTTAAGGGCATTCCTCGAAACGACAGATGTATCCGCGCTAAAAGCCGATTTTTCCTCCCCCTCAGCCCTGGTTGCTGCGCTCCATGCCGCGCCCGCGCTGATGCACCACCTTACCCGCATCACCCCGCCAGAAAAGTGGCATCGCCGCCCCGCGCCGGGAGAATGGGCCTTGAACGAGATTCTCTGTCACCTGCGCGATGTGGATGCCGAAGTGAATCTGCTGCGCGTCGAGGCGGTTTTGGGCGGAGAAAACCCGGTCGTTGCCGGGCAAAATACCGACCCCTGGGCCGAGGAGCGCCGCTATATTGAGCAAGATGGTGCGTTGGCCTTCCAGCAGTTTGTGACCGCCCGTGCCCGCCTGGTGGAAAGGCTGAAAATACTCTCTCTGCAAGAGTGGGATCGCCCAGCCAGGCACACCATCTTTGGGCCAACCCACCTGCGCGAATTGGCCGGGTTTATGGTGGAACACGACCGAGCGCATTTCAGGCAGGCAAGGGCAGCAGTTTTGGCGTGATAAAACGTCCCGAAGGCTTATATCTTCGGGACGTTTCTTTTTCACTCACACCGGAACTGGTCTACTGCTTGCTTCAGCAAGCCCGGCGCCATGCCGTCTTGCAGCGTGTAAATCTTCCAGACAAAATTGCGCCCGCCGCATTGCCAGGCAGCCATCCCGCCAAAGGGCAGCGTGGATTGGCTGGAAATATTAATGGGGATGTAAAAAATATTCAGGGTCGGTGTCAGGATGGTCTCCATCCCGCCCTGAAATTGCTCGGTTTCATCCATAATTAAACGCATTGCGCCCTGCGGGTCAAAAGATGGCCCGCTGAGAGTCCAGGCCATTTGCAGGAATAGGTTGGTGCTGTAACTGAACAAAACGCCGTAATCGTAGGTGCTGGGGATGGGTGGATTGCGCCGCGCTCCCTGGTCAATCAGGTAAGCATCTTGCGGGTGGCCGATGCAGAAGCGGTATGAGCAAAACAGGTTGACCAGTGAAACTGGCGTTGAGGTTGGGTAGGGTGTGGGGATGGGGGCAGGCGTGTTGGGCGGAATGGCTGCCAGGGTAGCAGCCACCGCCGCCTGGATTTGCGCCTGTGGGTTTGGGGTAGGCGAGGCACAGGAGACTGTGAAAGCCAACAAAAAAAGAGAAAATATGAAAAATCGTTTCATGTTTCCTTGCGCAAACAGGTCTATCGCAAAGTTTTTATCGGGTTGCGGCGCGAAAAAATTCGCGTTACAGAATTTTGATGTAAATCCGTTTATTGATTGCGCCTTTTGACTTGTAATCTATCACCTTGATGCTGCCTACTTCAGATGTATTTTGGACGTGCGTGCCGCCATCGGCTTGCAAATCTAGTCCGATGATTTCGACGGTGCGCACTTCGGTTATTCCCTCGGGCAGCAGGTTGATTTTTGTGCGAATCAGGTCAGGGATTTGGAAGGCTTCTTCGCGCGGCAAGATTTTGACGCGCACCGCGCGCGCAGCAGCCACCTCGCGGTTGATGGCGGCCTCGATTTCACCGACCAACTCTCCGCGCAGGGTCTCGAATTCGAAATCCATGCGCCCTTCGAGTGGGTCCATGTTGCCGCCCGTTACCAGCGCGCCATAATCGCGGAATACGCATCCGCATAGGATGTGCAGGGCGGTGTGCGTACGCATCAGATTGTAGCGGCGTTCCCAATCAATGAAACCTGTTACAGCCGCGCCAACTGCCGGCAGATTCGCATCTCCAACAAGAAAGTGCAGCGTGTCTGAGCCTGGTTTTTTAACTTGTGTTACGGGGTATGTCGCGCCGTCAATGACCAGCGTCCCCAAATCGTAGGGCTGGCCGCCCCCGCCGGGGTAAAATGCCGATTGGTCGAGGATGACTGCGCGCGCGGCTTCATCAACATCTGTGATGTTTGCGCTAAATTCCTTGAGATACGCATCAGTCTGATATAACAGGTGGGTCATTGTTTGCTCCTGATAAAAGTCTAGCCACCAGACACTTTGTTTTTCGGACGCGGATTGACGCTGAAAACGCGGAATTTTTCTTAACTTTCTTCGGAATAAAAATGATTTTTCCGCGTTTATCGGCGCTCGTCCGCGTCCAATTTTGAAACTGTACGGTGGCTAGATAAAAGTTTCTTCCTGTAGTTTACCATGATGCCAGGGTAGAGGGGCAGGTGGGATGAAGAAGCTTGCTTTCTTGAGAAAGCCCTGCCCACGATGCCGTAGGCTATTGAATTTAATTTCAATCTTGATATAATACAAAAGTAAAGTTATACTTTACAAACGTAAAGCAAGGAGGAATTTATGACTGATATGCTTGTCATTGGAAAGCGGCTTAACCGTCGGCGCGCTATTCTGGGGCTTTCATTGCGCGAGCTGGCCGAAAAAACTGACTTGACGGCCTCTTTTCTTAGCCAGCTTGAACGCGGCGTCACCAACGCTTCGCTTGCTTCGCTGCAAAAAATTTCAGACGCGCTCAACGTTCCCATGATGTATTTTCTCACTGAACCCCACTCCGAATTGCCCGTTGTGCGCGCCGATAACCGCCCAATGATAGACCTGGATGACGAACGTGTCTCTTACGAACTGCTGACTCCTGACCTGACTGGTAAATTTGAATCCATCATTGGGCATATCAAATACAACAGCGAGAACATCGCCCGCCGCCTGAGTGTCGAAACCGAAGAAATGATTTTTGTCTTGGAAGGCTCGCTCATTGTCGGCTTGGATGACGGGCGATATACCCTTGAAGCGGGCGACTCTGTCTACTTTAACGGCGCTCAACTGCTCGAAATCCGCTGCGCTTGTGAGTGCGGCACGCGCTGGATTTCAGTTATCACCCCGCCGGTGTTCTAAACCATCAAAAGGTATTCACAGGACTATGTACATTGCAGAGAACGCAAAGCACAATGAAGAATCCAGAGCCATTTTGGAAGCCTTCCGTGCTGGGCAGCCGATACGCCCGCCGGTACAGTTAGGTACAGCGACCCAGTTCTTCATCTTCAACGACGACCTGAACCCTGGCGAAGCGGTCACTTTTGAGTCTTACTCGACCGAGGCCGCGACCATGCTCGGTTTCCAGTTGCGCAGCCAGGCCTGGCGCGTCGAGAAGATTGCCCCCTATTGCGACGACCCCATCGGGTTGCCGGATGAGTTCCTCGCCAAGGTTGATTTGCAGAACTACGACGAAGCTGCCTATTTCGGCGCTCCGGTGGTATTTCTCCCCAACCAGGTTCCAGATACCAAACCTATTTTCGACGGTGAACACAAAAATGCTTTCAAAGATTTGGGACTGCCCGACCCGCTCAAAGGCGGCTGGTATGCCAAAGCCCATCAAATCTTCGACGAGATGAGCGAGCGCATCCATCGGAATCCAACCTATCATGGAAGCCCCATCCGCATGGCGCCCTTCGGCATCTGG
Organism: uncultured Anaerolinea sp.; assembly: GCA_964388215.1. GTDB lineage: Bacteria > Chloroflexota > Anaerolineae > Anaerolineales > Villigracilaceae > UBA5195. The sequence goes on along the minus strand of CAYLZI010000001.1, from coordinate 56,572 downwards.
ACTTCTGGCCCGTTTACGCTGGCGATTGCCCTGCGCGGCGGCGATTTCCTGACCGACCTGTACGAAGACCCGCAATACGCCCGCGACCTGCTCGATTACATCACCGAAGGCACCATCCAGCGCATCCGCGCCCACATGCAGTTTTTCGGTTTGTCGGCCTCCGGGCAGGAACTATTCTTTGCCGACGATTCTATTCAGTTGATTTCGACTAAAATGCTGCGGGAATTCCTCGTCCCGGTTTATCGCAAGCTCATCGTTGGGCTCGGTTCTCCAAGCCGCGTCAAAGTTCACTTATGCGGCGACGCGACCCGCCACTTCAAAACCCTGCGCGATGAAATCAACGCCCGGGAATTCGAAACCGGCTTCCCGGTTGACTTCGGAAAACTCAGGCAGGAACTTGGTCCGGAAGTGCTGATTCACGGCGGCCCGAACATCATGCTGCTGCTCAACGGAACCCCCGATGCCGTCCGCGAGGAAACCCGGCGCATCCTGAACTCAGGTATCTGCGAGGGCGGGCGTTTTGTCCTGCGCGAGGGCAACAACCTGGCCCCGCGCACTCCTTTTGCAAATTTGGACGCAAGTATCAAGAAGCGAGGCAATTTTCATGCCAAATTTAATTGTCCTGCCCGAGTGGGTAATCACCTCCCCCCGTGAGTCCCCGCGCAAGGGCTGGGGGATTCGCGTTGAATCTGACCGCGTCAGCGACGTGGCCCCCCACGCCGACCTGCGCCAGCACTACCCCGACGATGAAGTCTGGGACGCGCCCGGACGGGTGCTGGCCCCCGGTTTCGTGGACGCCCACACCCACCTGTATGGAGTCCTGGCGCATGGGATTCCCATGCAATCAGTCCCCATCGGCTTTTGGGACTTCCTTGAAGAATTCTGGTGGCCTCGCATCGAAAACCGCCTCGATATCGAGATGATTTGCGCTGCCACCGACATTCAGACCGCGCGCATGGTACAGAGCGGAATCACCTCCTTTTACGACTGCCAGGAAGCCCCCAACGCCCTGCCGGGAATCTTGAAGGCCCAGGCCAATCTGCTCGAAAAACGCGGCCTGCGCGGAATCCTGTCCTTCGAGGCCACCCAGCGCGTTTCGGAAGCAAATGCCCAACTCGGCCTGCGCGAAAACGCTGAATTTATCGATTCGCGTCCAGTCGGTTCGCTGCTGACCGGGATGATGTGTTTCCACACCACCTTCACCTGCAATGCCGATTTCATCCGCCAGGCATTCGAGATGGCTTTGAAACGTGGCGCGCTGACTCATGCCCATGTTTCGGAGGGCGTCTATGAGCCGAAATACTGCCTCGAGAAATTTGGAATGCGCCCGATGTTCTATTATGACAGCCTGGGCGTACTGGGGCCGGGCAAAGTCCCCGAAGCGCAGCGGAGTGGGATGTTGGCCTCGCAATGCGTGCAACTCTCGCCCGATGAAATTGAGTTGATGGCCGCGCGAGGGGTCAGCGCTACCCACATGCCGCTCTCGAACTGCGAAGTCGGCGGCGGGATTGCCCCTGTGCCGCAACTGTTGCAGGCCGGTATTACCGTCGGGCTGGGCAGCGACGGCTACATCCACGATTTCTTCGAGGTCATGCGCGGAGCATTCTTAATTCACAAGGCCGCTCATCTCAACCCGCAGGTCATGCCCGCTCACGAAGTCTGGTATATGGCGACCGAGGGCGGCGCAAAAGCCATCAGCCTGGAAGGGGTTGGGCGGCTGGAACCCGGCTGGCAGGCCGATTTCCAGCTCATCGTCCCCGATTTACCCACCCCGCTCGAAGAGCATAACCTGTACGACCAACTCCTGCTCTACTGTCACGCCTCCGATGTAAAGGCCACCGTTGTGGCGGGCAAAACGCTCATGCGTGATGGACAGGTGTTGAATGTAGACTGGACTGAACTCAAAGCAAACGCGCGCGCCGCCGCCAAACGGCTGTGGGCGGCCTAACCAAGCAGGGACGGATTGTGTATCCGCCCGAATCAAGGAGCAACATGGACAATCCCCTTACCCACCCCCAAAAAAGCATGGGGACGAGATACCCCGTGGAATTGCTGGCCGAGATGTTCCGGCGCATGAACATGGCGCGCGAGTTTGAACTGCGCGCCATTGAGGAACGGCACGGCGGCCTGATTCCCGGCTTCATCCACTCCTGCGTTGGGCAGGAAGCCACCGCTGTGGGCGCGTGCCTGGCACTCACCAAAGACGATGTGATTACCAGCACGCATCGCGGACACGGCCACCTGGTTGCCAAAGGCGGCGACCCGAAATACATGATGGCCGAACTGGCCGCCCGTTCGCCTGGTTACTGCCTGGGACGCGGCGGTTCGCTGCACATGGCCGATTTCGACCTCGGCATCTTGGGAGCGAACGGAATCGTCGGCGGCGGTATCCCGATTGCGGTGGGCGCGGCTTTGGCTTTTTCCATGCGAAAACAGCCCCACCTCGCCCTGGCTTTCTTCGGCGATGGCGCCACCAACGAAGGCGCCTTCCACGAAGCGGCCAACCAGGCCGGGGTTTGGAAACTGCCGGTCATCTTTTTCTGTGAAAATAACCTGTACGGCGAAGGCACGGCCATGCATCGCTGCACACCGGTCACCGATTTGGCCGTCCGCGCTGCTGGTTACGGCATGCCCGGCGTGATTGTGGACGGCAACGATGTGCTGGCGGTTTATGAAGCCGTCCGCGCCGCCGCCGAGCGCGCCCGTTCCGGGCAGGGGCCGACCTTCATCGAGGCCAAAACCTACCGCTGGCGCGGACACTACGAGGGCGACCCCCAGGTTTATCGCAGCGTCGAGGAAATCGAATCCTGGAAAGCCCGCGATGCGATTGCCGCCTTCCGCGCCCAGGTGCTTAAAGCCGGTGTTTTGGATGACGGCCATCTGGAGGAAATTCAGGGCCAGGTCTTTGCCGCGCTCAATGAAGCGGTGGCCTTTGCCGCCGCTGCCCCCCGTCTCGCGCCCGAAGACGCCTTAGCGGGTGTCTATGCCGACACCCACGATGGACTGGTTTTTTAAGCGAGGAAAACAATGCGTGAAATTACTTTTTCCGAAGCAATCCGCGAAGCGATGTGCGAAGAAATGCGCAGCGTTCCGAACGTCTTCCTGATGGGCGAAGATGTGGGCATATTTAACGGGGTGTGGGGCGTCTCCAACGGCATGTTGGAAGAGTTTGGGCCAGAGCGAGTGCGCGACACCGCTATTTCTGAAATTGCCATCATCGGCAGCGCGCTGGGAGCCGCAATGAGCGGGATGCGCCCGATTGCTGAAATCATGTTCGGCGACTTCCTGATGTGCGCGGGAGACCAGATTGTCAACCAGGTAGCCAAAGCGCGCTTTATGAGCGGTGGCAAGGCCAATGTGCCGCTCACCATCCGAGTTACCAGCGGCTCGCCCGGTTCCGCTGCCGCCCAGCACTCGCAAAGCCCTGAATCGTGGTTTATGAACGTGCCGGGACTGAAAATTGTTGTCCCCGCCACCGCTGCCGATGCCAAAGGCCTGCTCAAAACCGCCCTGCGCGGGCAAGACCCGGTGCTGTTCTTTGAACACAAAATGCTCTATGGTTTGAAAGGCGATGTCCCCACCGACCCCGATTTCAGCGTGCCGTTTGGCAAAGCCAACATCCTGCGCTCCGGCAAAGACGTGACCATCATTGGAATCGGCATTATGGTACAGAAAGCCCTGCAAGCCGCCGAAAAATTGGCAGCCGAGGGAATTGACGCCGAGGTGATTGACCCACGCACTCTCGTCCCGCTCGACGCCCAAGGCCTGATTGACTCGGTCGCAAAAACCGGACGGGTGGTCATTGCCCACGAAGCGCACGTCCGCTCTGGGCCGGGTGCGGAAATCGCCGCAGTACTGGCTGAACGCGCCATCGAATATCTCGACGGCCCCATCCTGCGCGTTGGCGCGAAAAACGTCCCCTTGCCCTACAGCCCCGAACTGGAGCAAAACGTTCTGCCGGGCGTGGAGGATGTCGTCAGGGCTGCGCGCAGTTTTTGGAACAAATAACGGCGGGCCCGTAGGGGCAGACCTATGTATCTGCCCGAAAGGATGAGATATACATGGAATTCACCGGCTACCTTGATTTCTGGTTCAAAGACCGCCCGATGGTCGAGCGCGTCGCTCCCTTCATGGATTTGGGCGTCAAACGTTACGATGTCTGGTGCTGGCGCAGCGCGCCCATTGCCGAACTTTCTGCGGAATGCAAGCGCCTGGGCGGAATCATCAACTCGACCTTCGACGAGGACATGGGTTCGCTGGCCGACCCGGCAGATAACGAAAAGACCCTGCGCTCGTGGGCCGAAAGCCTCGAAATGGCTGAACGCTACAGCGTGGAACACCTTTTCATCTTTTCCAATCAAATTGACATCGTGGACGGCAAAGAGTGGACCCGCCGCCTGTCGCGTAACGTGACCGAGGCCGAGCAATACGCCAACCTGCTCAACCAGACCGAGAAAATTATGAAACTGGTCGAACAGACGAAGGTCGAGGTGTGGGTCGAGGCCCTCAACGAGTTCCACATCCAGGGCGGCGTACTGGTGCATGACCATGACCTGGCGGCGGATTGGGTGCGGCGATTTAACCATCCCCAGTTGCGGCTATCTTTCGATTGTTATCACCAACAGCGCACCGCCGGCAACCTGATGTACGGCATGGAAGCCTACTGGGGTCTGTATCCCACCTTCCACATCGGCGATTCGCCTACCCGCCAGGAACCAGGCACCGGCGAAATCAACTTCCCCAACCTGGCCCGCAAACTGCGCCAACTGGGTTTCGACGGCCTGATTGGCATGGAATTCAGCCCCTCTGACAACGAAACCGCCGCCTTCGAGCGCGTCAAACAAATATTCGTCGGGGTGGACCCAAGTGTCCACCCTGTGGTTCCAGGTGTCCACCCGGAGTAAACCATGGCAGAAAAAGATACAGCAGTCTATCAAGTGGTCATGCCCCGCCTGGGCCTGACCATGACCGAAGGCAAAATCATCGAATGGGTCAAAGCCGATGGCGAGTGGGCCAACAAAGGCGAGACGCTTTTCATCATCGAAAATGAAAAGTCCACCGTCGAAATCGAAGCGCCTGCCAATGGCTATTTGAAAATTTCGACCCCGGTGGATGTGACTGTGCCGGTGCTTTCCCCGGTGGGAACGTTAAGCGGCGGAACCGTCAGCGGACATCACGCCGTCAGCGGTGAAAATCCAACATCCGACATTCCCTCCCTGACACCCTTCGACCAGTCTCAGGGCAAGCCTGACACCTCATCACCTGACACCTCGCCCGCCAGCCCCAAAGCGCGGACTCTGGCGCGGAAGTTGAACATCTCATTAGAAGAAATCAGTGGCAGCGGGATTCGCGGCATGATTGTGACGGAGGATGTCCAACGCGCTGCAGCACGGTTGTCGAGCAACGTCGAGACAAAACCCACAGTCAAAGCCTCGCCTGTCGCCCAGCGCGCCGCCGAACAAGCCGGGCTGGATTTGGCCTCCGTGCCCGGCAGCGGCGCGGGTGGACGCATCATGCGCGGGGATGTCGAAAAAGCACTCGTCGGCAAGCCCGCCCCATCCGCCCCGTTTCCCCTGAGCGGACTGCGCGGCATTATCGCCGAGCGCCTTTCGCAGAGTTGGCGCGAACGACCGCAAGTGACCCTGACCACCGAAGCCGACGCCACCAACCTGGTGGCCGCCCGCCAGCAACTCAACGCTGAGATGGCCGCTCAAAACGAGAAAATTTCCTACAACGCCCTGCTCATGCGCCTCGTCGCCCTCGCCCTGGCTGAACATCCCAATCTCAACGCCCAACTGACCGAAACCGGCCTGCAAACCATGCCGGGCATCAACCTGGGCCTGGCGGTGGATACCCCGCGCGGGTTGCTCGTGCCGGTCGTGCGCGAGGTCCCCGCTAAAAGTCTGCGCCAGATTAATCAGGAAATCAACAGCCTGGCCGAGCGCGCCACCCAAAGCCGCAGCCTGCCCGACGAATTGAGCGGCGGAACCTTCACCATCACCAACTTGGGCGCGTACGAAATTGACGCCTTCACCCCGCTCATCAACCCGCCCGAATGCGCCATCCTGGGCGTTGGTCGGATTGCCTCGAAACCGGTCGGCTTGAACGGGCAAATTATCCTGCGTGAGATGATGGCGCTCAGCCTGTCCTTCGACCACCGTTTGGTAGACGGCGCGCCCGCCGCGAAATTCCTCCAGCGCGTGAAGCAACTCATTGAACGCCCGTTTGCGCTGGCGTTATAAGTAGTTTGGGCTGGAGTGCAATACCCAGACGGGCGCAAGAATCTCCCGATTTTGCGCGAACGTTTGGAGACTTTCGACTCCATTCAGAAAAGAGGAGCCCGTGGAACCATCCGATCTAAGAGATAAAGTCATCCTCATCACCGGCGGCGCGATTCGCCTGGGCAAAGCCATGGCCTTGCACGCTGCCCGCCTGGGGATGCGCGTTGCCATTACTTACCGCTCCTCGGCCAAACCCGCTGAGGAAACCCGTGCCGAAATTGAGGCTCTCGGACGCCAGTGCTTTGCCATCCGCTGCGACCAATCTAACGCAAACGAGATTAAACCTGCCGTGGAGGCCATTCTGACCCGCTTCGGCAAGGTCAATGTATTGGTCAACAGTGCATCCAACTTTGAAGAGCGTGATTTCTTCGATATCAACCCCAATGATTGGGACAACGTTTTGAACACCAATGCGCGCGGGCCATTCTTCTTTACTCAACAGGTAGCCCGTCACATGATTGAGGGGGAGGGAGGTTCCATTGTCAACATCATTGATGAAAGCGTTAAACGCCCCACCTTGCAATACCCCGACCACGGCGTCTCTAAAACGGCATTATGGGCGGTTACCCGCCTTTCCGCGTTGCGGCTAGGGCCCAAAATCCGCGTTAATGCCATTCTGCCGGGAGCGGTTTTGAAGCCGCCCGATTACACAGACGAACAATGGGCTGCGATTGCGGAAAAATCTCCGCTGAAAAAAGTCGGCAGTCCGCAAGACATCTGCCGCGCCCTCGAGTTTCTTATGCTCTCTGATTTCGTCACCGGGCAGATGATTATCGTCGAAGGCGGCGTGACGATGTAATTCAGGGAGTCAAAAGTCTCTGGCTTTTGACCAACGCCAGGAGTCGTTGGACTCTAACAGGAGAGAAATTATGCAAATCAAAGACAGTGTCATCTTGATTACCGGCGCGGCCACTCGCGTTGGGCGCGAAGTGGCCCTCACGCTGGCCGAAAAAGGCGCGCATATTGCCTTCACCTACTACGCCGACGACGAACCCTGGCGAGAAACCCGCGCCGAACTCGAAGCCCTGGGCGCGCGCTGCCTGGCCGGTCAGGTCGAAGTGCGCGATTCTGCCCAGGTGCAGGCTTTTGTGAACAAAACCCTGGCCGAATATGGCCGAATTGACGCGCTGATTAATAATGCCTCCGTTTGGCTCAAATCGCCCTTTCTCGAAATCAGTGAAGCCGACTGGGACATGGCACTGGATGTCAACCTGAAAGGCCCATTTCTGTGCGCCCAGGCCGTTGCCCCGGCCATGCTGAAACAGGAGCGCGGCGTTATTCTCAACATCACCGACCTGTCGGCCTTCCAGGTCTGGAGTGGATACGCCCACCACGCCGCCAGCAAGGCCGGCCTGGTTTCGCTGACCAAATCGCTGGCCGTCGAACTCGCGCCGCATGTGCGCGTCAACGCGATTGCGCCCGGAACTGTCCTGCTGCCGCCCAACCCCAGCCCGGAGAAAGTGGCCTGGGCGGTGGATAACTCGCTGGTCAAACGGGTCGGCTCGCCGCAAGATGTGGCCCAACTGACCGTTTTTCTGATTGAAAATGACTTCACCACCGGCGCGGTCTATTTTGTGGATGGCGGCAGGGCGTTGGTGTAGTTTGAAAGAAAGGAAGCCACAATGTCTCGACAAGGCTCGACAACCATGCAACAGTTAACTTTCACCCTTAACGGGGAATCCGTCACCTGCCAGGTCGATTCGGAAACCAGCCTGGCAAACCTGCTGCGCAACCAACTCGGGTTAACCGGCACGAAAATCGGCTGCGAGTGTGGCGATTGTGGCGCGTGTTCGGTCATCGTGGACGACCAACTGATTAAGTCTTGCCAGACCAAAGCCGTTAACGTGGCTGGGAAATCTGTCACCACCATCGAAGGCGTTCACGCCCCGAACGGCGGCCCCGGCGACATCCAGCAGGCTTTCCTGCGTCACGGCACCACCCAGTGCGGGTTCTGCATCCCGGCTATGGTGCTGGCGGGTGAAGCCCTGCTGCGCCACAACCCGGCCCCGGCCCGCGACGACATCAAGGTAGCCATCCATCCCGTCCTGTGCCGCTGTACCGGCTACCAGCAGATTGTGGACGCCCTTGAAGAAGTCGCCCACAGCCGCAGCGTAGGGGTGGACCTGCGTGTCCACCCTGATTCCCCACCCGCAGAAAGCACCTACCGCTATATCGGCAACCCCAAAGCCCCGGCAGCCGATGGCTACGAAAAAGTGCTCGGCAAGGCAAAATACATCGGCGACATGAAATTCCCCGGCATGTTATACGCCAAAACCCTGCGCAGCCCGTTGCCTCATGCCCGCATCAAAAGGCTGGATGTGGCCCCGGCGCGCGCGATTCCCGGCGTCAAGGCCGTCATCACCAGCGCCGATTTTGTCAATAACGGCCTGTTTGGGTGGCCGGTGCGCGACGCTTTTGTGGTGGCGCACGAGAAAACGCGCCATGTCGGCGAGGCGGTTGCCGTTGTCGCCGCCGAAAGCGAAGCCGCCGCGCTGGAGGGCGTCCGCGCCATTCAACTTGAGCTTGAACCCCTGCCAGTCGTCAGCGACCCGCATACGGCGCTTTCCGCTGGGGTCGTCATCCCCGAAAATTCAGGGCAGGGCAGCAACCTGTGTGAACGCCACATCGTCCGCAACGGCGACCCGCAGCCCATCCTGGCCGAATGTCCCCAAAAACTCGACCAGACCTACACCTTCCAACACCAGGAACACGCCTACGTCGAGACCGAAGCCGCGCTGGCTGTCCCCGGCGTGGATGGCAGTATCACCATTTACGCCAACGACCAAAGCCCCTTTGTTAACCGCAACAACGCTGCCTCCCTGCTCGGCCTCCCGCAGGACAAAGTCCGCATCATCCAGCCACCGGTGGGCGGTTCTTTCGGCGGCAAGGACGACATCGGCTACCAGATTTCGGCCCAGGTCGGTAAGCTGGCGCTGCTTTCTGGGCGTCCAGTGCGGCTGGTGCTCGACCGCAGCGAATCTATGGCGGCCTCCTACAAGCGTGAGTGGATGGAAATTCGCCTGCGTCTGGGCGCCGATTCTGATGGACGCCTGCGCGCCGCCCACGCCGACCTGCTCTCTGATAGCGGGGCATTTGCTTCGATGTCTACCCTTTCAGCCTGGCGCGCTACCATGCACGCTGCCGGATGCTACCGTTACGAAGCCGCCACCGTCGATACTGACATCGTCTACACCAACAACGGCTACTCTGGCGCATTTCGCGGATTTGGCAACCCGCAGGCCTGCGCCGCCATCGAAATGGCGATTGACGAACTGGCCGCCCAGGTGGGGCGCGACCCAATTGACTTTCGCCTGCAAAACGTCCTGCATAAAGGCGACTGCGCCTTTACCGGCAACACCATCGAACATGATGTCTACCTGACTCGCAGCCTCGAATGGGTGCGCCAGCGCTCGGGTTGGGATAAGAAACGCGCCCAATTCGCGGCCCAGCCCGCCGAACAGGAAATTCGGCGCGGGTTGGGGGTGGCTTGCTACTTCCACGGCAGTGGACTCGGCGGCGAAGGGCTGGATTACGCCAACGCCACCCTGCGCATCGAATCTGACTACACCCTGACCCTGCAACATGGTATGACCGACTACGGGCAAGGCAGCCGCACCATCTTTACCCTGGTGGCCGCTGAAGTGCTTGGAATCACGCCCGACCGCATCAAAATGCTGCGTCCTGATACCCAGACCGCCATCGAATCTGGCCCTACGGTTGCCTCGCGCGCCACCTTCGTTGGCGGCAACGCCGTCAAAGTGACATCTGAAAAACTGCGCCAGACCCTGCTGCTGGCTGCCGCCGATTTGCTCGGCTGCGCTCCCGAAGAAATTCACTGCCTGGGGGGGCATTACATCAGCGCCAGCGAAAACGAGGCCGCTTTCGAGCAGGTCGTTGACCATGCCCATGAGATGAGCCTGCCGCTTTCGGCTCAGGGCTATTGGCAGCTGCCCGAAATCCACTGGGACTTTAAAACTGGCACCGGCGTCCCCTACTACGCCTACTGCTATGGCGCGCAGGTGGCCGAAGTCGAGGTCAACACGCGCACCGGCGACCTGAAGGTCATCAAAGTCTGGGCGGCGCATGACGGAGGCAAAATCATCTTCCCCGGCGGCGCAAAGGGACAAATGCTTGGCGGCATCGCCCAGGGTTTGGGCTACGCCGTCACCGAAGATTTCACCTTCACCAATGGCTGCCCCGACAAACTGAGCCTGCGCGAGTACACCATGCCCACCGCCCTAGACATGCCCGAAGTTGACCTGACCTACCTCGACACCATCCAGCCTGAAGGGCCGTTTGGTGCCAAAGGCCTGGCCGAACCGGCCCTGATAGCCATTGCGCCCGCCATTGCCAACGCTGTTTTCCAGGCCACCGGCAAACGCCAGCGTATCATCCCGCTTGCGATAGGAAAAAAACTGCGATGAAACCCCTCAACCTTGAATTTGGACAAAAAGAATGGCAGCAAGCCCGCGTCAACTGGCAGGCCTGGTGGGATGGCTCGCTCCAACGGCCAATGGTGGTTTGCGAGGGATATCGTCAATTTGGCTGGCACAAAACCCGGCTCGACGCCGGTTCCAAGCCCAATTGGACTTTTGCTGGCTTTTATCCGCTCGGTATGCCGGTCGAAGAAGTGCTGAACCGCTACCAGGACATCATCGAAGCCGCCTATTATCTTGGCGACGGCCTGCCAAAGTTCTACATCAACATTGGCCCCGGCGTGTTGGCCGCCTTGCTCGGCTCGGAATACGAATTTGTGGATGGCAGCACCTGGTTCTCTCCTTCAACCAATGCAGACGGCGTATCCTGGGAGAAGATTCCGCTCAAAGAGATTGACCTGACCCTGAACCTGGAACACCCGCTCTGGCGGCGCATCTACACCCTGACTGAATCCGGAATCGAACGCTGGGGCAATCAACTCACCTACGGCATCACCGACCTCGGCGGCAACCTCGACGTTTTGGCCTCGTTGGTTGGGGCGCAGCGGCTGGCGGTGGAAATGCTCGACCAACCCGCCGAAGTGGAACGCTTATGTGGTCAGATTCGGCGCGCCTGGCTGGAATGTTACAAAATCCAGCACCGCCTGCTCGACCAGGCCGGTATGGGCAGCAGCGGTTGGTCTTGCCTGTGGGCGCCTCAGCCCTTATCCCGCGATTTCCAGCGGGGAATGTACATGCTGCAAAGCGACTTTGCCTACATGATTTCGCCCGCCATGTTCAAACGCTTTGTTATGCCAGATTTGCAAGAATGTTGTGACGAGATTGCCTATCCCTTCTATCATCTGGATGGCAAGGGTCAGATTCGCCACCTCGACCAACTTCTGTCGCTCGAAAAACTGCGCGGCATCCAATGGATTGCCGGTGCCGGAGCGCCTCCTGCCGAGGAATGGCTCGACCTGCTCCGGCGCATCCGCGAGGGCGGGAAATTGTGCCAGGTCTATACCAGTCTCAGCGGCGCGCGAAAAATCATCAACGAACTTGGCGGCAAAGGCTTTGCTTTTGAAATCACTGACGACATGACCCAGGAAGAAGCCGAACGCGCCTTCGATGAGTTGACTCGTGCCTGACACATTAATCACAAACGCCCACATCCTCGTCCCCGGCGGCTGGCAAACCGGCGACCTCCTGATTCAAGATGGGCGCATCGCCGCGATTGGAGAAATTCCGCCGCCGGCTGGGGCGGACACTTGGCCCCGCCGCTGCTTTGACGCTCGCGGCATGGCCGCCCTCCCCGCCCTGGTCAATGGGCATACCCACCTTTCGCAAACCTTCATGCGCGGGTTGGCTGGCGGGCGTCCGCTTTTGCGCTGGCTGAAGGAACTCATCTGGCCGCTGCAAGACGCTATGTCGGAGGAAGTTTTGGAACTGGCCGCCCTGATTGGGTTGGCCGAAAACATTCGCAGCGGGGCCGGAACGGTGGTTGATCACCAGAAAATCACCCGCGCGCCAGGGTTTACCGAAGCCGTTATCCGCGCCGCGAAAAAATCGGGTCTGCGCGTCACCATTGCCCGCGCCTGGTCAGACCGGGGCAACGGGGCCGAAGCGCCCCAAGCCATTCTGGAAGAACTCGAATATTTCTTCGGGCAGGAAACCGAACTCGTCAAGTTTGCCAGCGGCCCGCTGACTCCCTGGCGCGCCTCGGCGGAAACCCTTGTCAAGACCCACGCCCTCGCCCGCCAATTCGACTCGTTTACCCACGTCCACGTCTCGGAAACTGCTGACGAAGTGGAAATGACCCTTAAGGAAACCGGCCTGCGCCCGGTGGCCTGGCTCGAAAGCCTGGGCATTCTCGACCCTTGCTGTCAAATCGTCCACGCTGTCTGGGTGGAGGAGGCCGAAATGGATTTACTGACCGAACGCGGCGCGCCGGTGGTGCATTGCCCGGTCAGCAACGCGGTGCTTGGTTCGGGCATTGCGCCTGTCAAGACCATGCTCAGAAAAGGAATCAACCTGCGGCTAGGCACCGACGGCCCGGCCTCCAACGACACGCAGGATTGCTTCGAGAACATGAAAACGGCGCTCATGCTGGCGCGCGCTTCCAGTTTGGACGCCGCTGCCATTGCTCCGCGCCAGGCTTTGGAAATGGCAACGACAAGCAGCGGATTGACCGTCGGCCAGCCCGCCGACCTGTGCCTGGTCAACCTCGATTCGGTCTGGTCGGCCCCCGCGCATGACCTTGACTCGACCCTGGCTTTATGCGCCCGCGCCAGCGACGCGCAAGCCCTGATGGTGGGCGGCGACTGGCTCATGCAAGAGGGCAAACTCATCATGCTCGATGAAGCAGCCATTCTCAAGGAAGCGCAAAGCGCAATAAAAATTTTACGAAAAAAGGCAGGATTGGACTTATGAACGCCTTCGGCAAAGAACGCGCCAAACTGGCATTTGCCCACCAGGAAGCAGACCGCGTCCCGGTTTTTGAACTGACGATTGATAACCCTACCGCTGCTCATGTGTTGGGGCGCGAAACCCTGTGTGGCTTCGGCGGGCTTTCGCGGGGCGTCAAACAAAACCAGGCGCTGATGGCAGGCCAATTCAAGCAATATCGAGAACAGCTCGCTACTGACGACATCGAACTTTGGCGGACGCTCGACCTGGATGTTTTCCCCCTCGTTGACTGTGACCCCTTCCCGGCCAACCCGCTGGTTCCCGAACAGGTGGACGAAGTCACCTGGCGATTCGAGGATTCTAACGGCGTTTGGGGCCTATGCCGTTACGCCCCCGATAGCGACACCTACGACCAGATTGATTCCAGTTTGAAGCGCGGCGGGCTGGAAGAGCTGGAGCGCGTGACCTCCATCATGGAAGCCAGCGAGCCACGCCTCGAAGATTGGGATTTTTCCATCGTTGACCGCGTCCTTACCGAGTTTGGAAACGAGCGCATGATTCTCGGTTCGGCGGATGTGCATATCGGTTCCACCTACGATTGGGCGGAGACCTTCCTCATCGGCCTGGTGCAAGCCCCAAATTTAATCGAACGCTACCTGGATGTCCAGTTAAAAACCACCCTCATGCTTGGCGAAGCCCTGCTCCAGCGCGGCGTGGACGGCCTGCACGGCGGTTACGATTGGGCGGCTTCGCGCGCGCCCATCTTTTCGCCGCGCCATTTTCGCAAATTCGTCTTCCCGCGCCTCAAACAAATTACTGACTTGTGTCACCGCTACGGCGGAGTGTACGTCAAACACACCGACGGCAACGTCAACAGCCTGCTCGAAGGGATGATTGATTCGGGTGTGGATGCCTTCCAGTCCATCGAACCTCGCGCCGGGATGGACATCGCCGCCATCAAAAAGCAATACGGCGACCGCCTGACGCTGATTGGCAACGTGGATTGCTCGACTGTGCTGGTAAATGGGCCGGTGGAAGCGGTCAAAGAAGAAACCGCCCGCGTCATCCGCGCCGCCGCGCCCGGTGGAGGCTTCCTGCTTTCGTCCAGCAATTCCATCCATCTGGGAGTAGTGCCGGAATATTACCTCGCCATGCTCGAAACCGCCCGTGAAGTGGGTGGTTATCCGATTCGATAATGCGGAGTTTGTTGATGTTCCAAAGTCGGGAGACTTTGGAGTTTAGCAATTTAGCGAGGCAACCATGAACCGTATTTATGACCTGAGAAGTTACATCGAAGTTTTGGAAGAAGCCCGCCAGATGACCCGCATCCGCAAGCCGGTTCACCTGGAACACGAACTCGCCAACGTCGCCGCGACCCTGGCCAGGCAGGGACAAGGGCCTGTCGTTTTTGAGCAGCCCGCCCGCGCGGCGGATACACTCCCCTGGCCGGTTTTTGCCAACGCGGTGGTCAGCCCGTCCAGCGCGGCGCTGGCACTGCAATGCGCCACAGGCGAAGTTCCTAACCAAATGGGCAAGTCGCTCGAAATCGGTAACGGGATTCAGCCGCAGTTGGTGGGCGAGACTTCCGCCTGGAAGCAGAACATCATCACTGGCGACCAAATCAACCTGTACCAACTGCCCATCCCCACGCACGGTGAACACGATGGCGGCCCCTTCATCACCGGCGGCGTGACGGTCTGTACCGACCCGGTTTCAGGGCGCGGCAACCTTTCTTACAACCGAATGCAGATTCTTGGCCCGCATACCTTTGGGTTCAATGTCAACGAGTGGCGGCATGTCATGCAGTTTTACAAACATCACCAGGCCAAAGATGAGTCGCTCCAAATTGCCATTGCCATTGGCCTCGACCCGGCCATTATGATTGCTGCCGGGGCGCGTTATGACGATGACGAACTGGCAATTGCCGGGGCGCTGCGCGGCGAACCGGTCAAAACTTGCAAGGGCGTGACCGTGGATGTGCGCGTGCCGTTCTACAGTGAAATTGTCATCGAAGGCTGCCTGCCGCCGCACATCCGTCACGCCGAAGGGCCGCTGGCCGAATTTCACGGCTACTACGGCGAGTTGTGGGAATCGCCCACGTTTGAAGTGACCGCCATCTGCTTCCGCGATAACCCGATTTACCAGACCATCGTCCCCGGCTGGGATGAGCATATCTACATCGGCAACGTCCTGCCGCGCGAGCCGCTGCTGCTGCGCTTTGTGCGCCACGTCAGCCGCAACGTGACCGCCCTGCACATTCCGCCCTATGGCAATGGGTTTTTGGCAATTGTCCAACTGGCAAAGACCAACCCCGGCGAACCCAAGAACGCGGCCATGGCGGCTTTCACCGCGCACGTCAACATTGCCAAAGTCATCATAGTTGACCCCGATGTGAATATCTACGACCCCGCCGATGTGCTGTGGGCGCTGACCAATCGCGTGGATTGGGGCAAGGACACCTTCCTCGTCCCCGGCGCGCAGGGCCACGAAATGGACCCGACCGCCGATATGCGCGGCGTACAGAACAAAATGGGCATAGACGCGACGTATAAGCCAGAGCGCCGCCCGTATGGCGAGCGCGTCACATATCCAATGGTCAACCTGAAATCCTATCTCTCATAATTCGAGACAAGCCTGGAGTAAAGAATATGGCGCAACGAATGGCTCTTTACATGCAAGACAAGCACAACATCCAGTACGAACTGGAAATTGCCCGCTATGCCGAGGAACGCGGCTTCAGCGAAATCTGGCAGGCCGATACCCGCCTGGCGCGCGACTGCATCGTGATGATGAGCGCCTTCTTAAACCACACCAAACGCCTGCGCTTTGGCTCCGGCGTGCTGCCCATCTGGACGCGCAACCCGGCGGTGATTGCCGCTTCGTGGAGCACGATGTGGGAACTGGGCGGCAAGGTGGACGGGCGCGGGCGCGTCATGCTCGGCCTGGGCGCGTGGTGGGAGCCGATTGCCGGGCGCGTGGGCGTCAAACGCGAGAAACCGCTCAAGGCCATGCGCGAACACATCGAATCCATCCGCCGGTTGTTCACGATGGAGGAAGTCACCTATCAGGGCGAATTTGTCAACCTCGACCGCATCCGTTTGGATGTGGCCTTTGGCGACGCCTCGCCCCGCGACATTCCGCTCTACATCGGTGCCACCGGCGACAAAATGCTCGAACTGGCCGGCGAAATTTGCGATGGCGTGGTGCTAAATTACGTCGTCTCGGTGGATTACATTCGCAGGGCGGTGGAGTTGGTTGAAAAAGGCGCTCAAAAATCTGGCAAAACCCTGGCCCACGTTGACCGCCCCGAACTGCTGGTCTGCTGTCTATCAGACAAAGACCCCGACGCGGCGATGGCCGAGGGCAAGAAACTGGTCTCTTACTACCTGGCGACCGAGCCGCACATCATGAAGGCCTCCGGCGTCAGCGAGGAACTGCTTGCGAAAGTACAATCCATGATGAGCTGGCCCGCCACCGAGGAAGACTACATCCGCACCAGCAAGGTCATCCCCGATGACGTGGTGCGCAACCTGATGGCGGTCGGCACTTCGGACGAGTGCCGCGCCAAAGTGAAGGAATACATCGAAGCGGGCGTGACCTGCCCGATTCTCTACCCGATGATGGACGACATCAAACCGGTGGTAGACGCCTTCGCCGATTGGGAGCCGTAATGAAATATACAGTCCTGTTCACCACCCAGCGCGGATTGCGTCACCAGCAAGCAGCGATTGACTCCGCCCCGCCGGGATTGAAAATCATCATGCGCCGCAACCCCTCCCGCGCCGAAATGCTGGAACTGCTGCCGCAGGTGGATTTTCTCATCAGCGAGCGGGTTGGCGCGCTGGATGCGGAACTCATCGAGGCTGGACACAATCTTAAACTGATTCAACGCCTCGGACGCCAGACCTGGGACATTGACCTGGATGCGGCGAAAGCGGCGGGGATTCCCGCCTGCGCCAACCCCGTCTCCGGCTGTCAGTTGGTGGCCGAACACATGCTGATGGCCGCCCTGGCCCTGGTCAAACGCCTGCGTGAAGTGACCCAAATCGCCGAACAAGCCGCGCCCGATTGGGGCCAGCCCCAGGAATGTACCGAGGACTACTTCGCCTACAACTGGTCGCGCCGCGACAACATCGGCGGAATCTTTGGCAAAACGGTCGGCATTTTGGGATTCGGCGAAATCGGGATTGAACTGGCCCGCCGCCTGCGCGCCTTCGACTGCCAGGTGATTTACAACAAACGCCAGCGCATTTCAGCCCATGCGGAGGCTGAACTCGAAATCGAATACGCCAGCATCGCAGACATCCAGCAACATGCAGACATCCTGCTCAACCTGCTGCCGGACTTCCCCGAAACCCATCGCCTATTGGACGCCAAATTCTTTGCCGTCTGCAAGCCCGGCCTGCTGCTGGTACACGCCGGAGGCGGGACGACGGCGGATGCAGAAGCGGTTGCCTCAGCCCTGCGCTCCGGTCAACTGGGCGGCGCGGCGCTCGATACTTTCAACTGGGAACCTATTCGTCCCGATGACCCGCTGGTGAGTCTCGCTCGAAATCCGCAAGTCAACCTGCTGCTCACCCCGCACACCGCTGCGGGGGCCGAGGCGGCAACCGGAGCGGAATTCAGGCGCAATATGGATTACGACAACCTGCTTGCCGTTCTCACAGGTCAACCGTTGAAATACCGGGTTGCCTAACGGGCTTGTAGCGCGACATTTATGTCGCCTGGTGTTTGCGGCATGAATGCTGCAGTACGGAGCAATATGCAAAATTACGATTTGGAAAAACTCGCCCAGCAAATTGAACAAACCGCCGAAACCCTGTTCCCGGACATGGTGAAATTTCTCGCGGACATCGTGCGTATCCGCACCTACACCGGCGAGGAAGGCCCGGCCGTCGAGCGCACCCTGGCCGAGTTACGCGCCATCGGCTGTGACAAGGTCTGGATGGACTCTGCCGGGAATGCCCTCGGTCAAATCGGCGCAGGCAAACCCGTCCTGCTCTACAACGCCCACCTCGACACCAACGAAATCGCCGATGAAAAGGAATGGCCCTACCCACCCCTTGACGCGGTCATCGTGGACGGCACGCTCTACGGTCTGGGCGCTTCCGACTGCAAAGCGGGCGTGGCGGCCATCGTCTACGGCGCGGCGATTCTCAAGCAGTTGGGAATTGACCCCGGCTGTTCGGTGGTGGTGATGGGCGCGACCCTCGAAGAAGACGCCGAGGGTTTTGCCCTGCGCTCACTGGTCGAGCGCGACGGATTGCGCCCCGACGCCGTGTTGCTGGCCGAAGCCACCGACCTGACCCTGCGGCGCGGTCATCGCGGGCGCTGCGAAGTGCGTGTGCGCGCCAAAGGCAAGGCGGCCCACGCCTCCACGCCCAACCTGGGCGAAAATGCAATCCTGAAAATGCTGCCCGTCATCGAAGCAGTCGAAAAGATGAACGCCAGCCTGCCGGTTGACCCCACCTTCGGGCAAGGGAATCAGGTTGTCACGCTGATTTTGGGGCCGCATACCCCCAACTCGGTGCCGGGCTGGTGCGAAATCGCCCTCGACCGGCGGCTGGTTCCGGGCGAGACGCCCGCCTCGGTCACGGAATCACTTCTCCGGGTGGTCGAACCGCTCGGAGCAACGGTCGAAATCCCGTTTCAAGCCGTCCGCGCCCATACCGGACTCAATCTCGACGACCAGGCCTTTTTCCCCGGCTGGCTGCTGGATGAAAACAGCCCGCTGCTGGCAGCGGGACAGGCCACCTATCAAGCCTTGTGGAAAAAGCCCGCTGAAGTCGCTGTCTGGAAGTTCAGCACCGATGGAACGTATTCCGCCGGGGCCGCCGGAATCCCCACCCTGGGCTTTGGGCCGCAGCAAGAGAAATACGTCCACACCCAGGAAGACCAGGTCAATCTCGAAAAAGTGAAGCGGGCTGCCATGTTTTATGCGCTGTTCCCGTTCATGTACGCAAATCAAAAATGAATCCGCTGCAAACCTTTAAACACAAAGGGCGCAAAGTACACGAAGGTTAAAGGTGAAGAGCATTTCCTTTGCGTTCCTTCGTGACCTTCATGGTTAATTGGTTTTTGCGGTAGAGTCAAAAATAATTTAAGGAGAAACGAAAATGAAAACCACCCTGTTCGGAAAAGACTTTATCACCACTGAAGATTGGAGCGTGGACGAACTGACCGCCATGCTCGACGCCGCCGATGAACTCAAGCGCCGCTTTGCCTTTGGCGAACAGCACGACCACATCCTGCGCAGCCGCATTCTTTATATGCTCTTTTTCGAAGAATCGACCCGCACCCGCAACAGTTTCGAGGCCGGCATGGCCCAACTCGGCGGCCACGCCATTTACCTGACCCCCGCCGCCACCCAGGTTGGGCATGGCGAAAGCCCCAAAGATACCGGCATGGTGCTCGAACGCTACGGTCACGGACTGGCGCTGCGTGATTGCCGCACCGGCATTGGGCAGGCCTATCAGTACGAACTGGCAAAATACATGAACATTCCGGTCATCTCGATGCAGGACGATGTGGACCACCCCTGCCAGGCGATGGCCGACCTGATGACCATCCGCGAGAAGTTTGGGGACAACCTGCGCGGGCGCAAATTTGTCATCTCGTGGACTTACGCGCCGAAGTACGTCCGCCCGCTCTCGGTGCCGCAGGCTCTTATTATGCTGATGACCCGCTTTGGCATGGATGTCACCCTCTCGCACCCCAAAGGATTCGAGATGATGCCCAAGTGCCTGGAATTGGCCCAGAAACACGCCGCCGAAAACGGCACCAAATTTGAAATTGTAGATGATATGGACACCGGGGCCGAAGACGCCGACATCGTCTACGCTAAATCTTGGGGACCCATCATGGTCACTGAAGAGCCGAAAGAAGTGCAGGCCATGTGCGACCAGCACAAAGACTGGATTTGCGATGAGCGCATGATGGGTCTGGCCAAGAAGGAAGCCATCTACATGCACTGTATGCCGATTGACCGCGGCTACGAAGCCACCGATGCGGTGGTGGATGGCCCGCAATCGGTCATTTATGACGAAGCCGAAAACCGCATGCACATCCAGAAGGCGCTGATGGCCCTGACGATGGGCGGACGACTGTAATAGCATTCGTTATCTCACCCTACGCCCTCCCCCACCGAGAGAAGGGAGCTTCCCAGTTTACGGGATTTTCCCCTCTCCACCGAGAGAAGGGAGCTTCCCAGTTTACGGGATTTTCCCCTCTCCGCCGGGAGAAGGGAGCTTCCCAGTTTACGGGATTTTCCCCTCTCCCACCGGGAGAGGGCCAGGGTGAGGGCAATGAAGCGCTTTTCAAGAGACTCAATGCACCCTGCTCAAGCGATTCTCCGCTTCGACGCAACCACCAGCCAGGTAATTTGGGGCGCGGACAGCGATACAAAAAATATCCCTGTCGCTGCCGGGCAAACTATCCGCCAGGCGCTCGAAGCCGAGGGAATCCGCCTGCCCAGGGCCGTCATTGCACTGGTCAAGCCGCAGGGCACGAGCAGCGGCCTGGTCAGCGACTTGAACCATGTTTTACAACCAGGGGATAATGTTCGCTTTTTATTTCAGATTGCAGGAGTCTCGTTTTATGCCCGCTAACACCATCTATTTTTTCAGCCAGCCCAACCCCGAATTTCTCGCCGGGCAAAGCCCCTGCGCCGGGCAGATTTTGCGCGTGGATTTATCGAGCGGAAAAATTTGGGTAGACAAACCGGAAGCGTCGTTTTATCGCAAATACATTGGCGGGCGCAACTTCATCCTGCATTATCTGCTGACTGAAATGCCAGCCAACGCCGACCCGCTTGGCCCCGAAAACCTGCTCATCTTCGCCCCCGGCCTGCTGACCGGAACGGCCCTGCCCGGAACCGGGCGGCACGCTGTTGGCGGCAAATCCCCGTTGACGGGGGCGCTGGGCAGTTGCGAGGCGGGTGGCTGGTGGGGCGCGGAACTCAAACGCGCCGGGTATGACGCGGTGGTTATTCAGGGCAAAGCTGAAAAGCCGGTCTATGTGTGGATTCGAGACGGGGCAGTCGAAATCCGCGACGCTGCTCTGCTGTGGGGAAAGTTGACTACCGATGCGCAGGAAATGATTCGGCATGAATTGGATGATGAAAAAGTCCCCGTAGCGCAGCGGAGCGGGAAAGTCCCCGTAGCGCAGCGGAGCGGGAAAGTTCGCGTAGCGCAGATTGGCCCGGCGGGTGAAAACCTCGCCCGCTTCGCCGCTGTCATGCACGATATCAACCGCGCCGCCGGGCGTTCAGGGATGGGCGCGGTGATGGGCAGCAAAAATCTCAAGGCGATTGCCGCGCGTGGTTCGACCAATATTGGCGTGGCGAACAAGGCCCTGTTCCAGACCGTCCAGAAATGGGTCAACGCCAATTACAAGGGCATGATGGGCTGGGCGATTGCGGCGGGCACCTCCGGCTCGGTGCAGTTCAATCACGACGCCGGGGCAACCGCCATCAACAATTACCGCGACGGCGTTTTCGAGGGCATTGAGCAACTAGATGCCAGTCATTTCTTCCCGAAAATTTTACAAGACCGCGACACCTGCAGCCGCTGTCCGGTGCGCTGCAAACTGGTCGTTGCCCACGCAGGCGACTTGACCATCGCGCCCCAATACGGCGGCCCGGAATATGAAAGCCTGGGCGCGCTCGGCCCGCTCTGCAAAATCAACGACCCGGTTGTGGTTGCCAAAGCCAACGAACTATGCGCCGCCTACGGGTTGGACACCATCTCGACCGGCGGCACGATTGCCTTTGCGATGGAGGCAACGGAAAAGGGCCTGGTTGACGGCCCGCGCTTCGGCGACGGACATTCCCTCATCGAAAGCATCCATTCGATTGCCAGGCGCGAAGGACTTGGCAACCAAATGGCCGAAGGCAGCGCGCGCATGGCCGCCCAACTTGGCGGCAACGCGGCGGAGATGCTGGCCGTCGCGCGCGGACAGGAACTGCCCCTGCACGACCCGCGCCTCAAGCACACCCTGGCCATGGGCTATGCCCTCTCCGCCACCGGCGCCGACCACATGCACAACCTGAACGACACCTTTGCCACCTTTGACGGCGGCGACATCGCCGCTCGGCTGAAGGAAATGGGCGTTCCGGCCCCGCTGCCCTTGTGGGGCATTTCGGAACGCAAAATCGAGGGCTTCTACTACGAAACTGCCTTCAAAAATTTCTTCGACTGCGCGGTCATTTGCCATTTCTACCCGTATGAATATCATCACATGGTGGACGCGCTTTCCGCCGCCTTTGGCGAGCCAATCAGCGCCAATGACATCAACGCTACCGGCCTGCGCTCCATCAACCTGGGTCGGCTGTTCCTGCTGCGCGAAGGTTTCACCGCCGCTGATGACACCCTCTCGGCGCGCGCCTATCACCATCTTGCCGATGGACCCATCGCCGGAAAGGGGCTGACGCCTGAAGAACTACGCGCCTGGCTGCCGGTTTACTACAAACGCATCGGCTGGGACGAGCGCGGCGCGCCAACGCCTTCAATTCTGAAAGAGTTCGATTTGGAAGAATTCATTTGAGGAGACCACGCATGAACAACCCTATCTATTCCTGGTGGCAGACCGGCGCCATCTACCAAATCTACCCGCGCAGTTTCCAGGACAGCAACGCCGACGGAGTTGGCGACCTACCGGGCATCCTGCGCCGCCTCGATTACCTTTCCGAAACCATCGGCGTGGATGTCGTCTGGCTCTCGCCTATCTACCCTTCGCCCATGCACGATTTCGGCTACGACGTGGCCGATTACTGCGGCATTCACCCGCTCTTTGGCTCGATGGCCGATTTTGACACCCTGCTGGCCGAGACTCACAAACGCGGCATGAAACTGCTGCTCGACCTGGTGCCGAATCACACTTCCGACCAGCATCCCTGGTTCATCGAAAGCCGCTCCAGCCGCTACAACCCCAAACGCGATTGGTATATCTGGCGCGATGGACTCCCCTCTCCCAGCGGGAGAGGGGCGGGGGGAAGCCCCCAGCATGGGGGTCAGAGTTCACTGCCCAACAACTGGCTCAGTTACTTCGGCGGCCCGGCCTGGACCTTCGACGAGCAAACCGGCCAGTATTACCTGCACCAGTTCGTCACCCAGCAGCCCGAATTGAACTATCGTAACCCCGAAGTGGTAAAAGCCCTGCACGACGCCATGCGCTTCTGGCTCGACAAAGGCGTGGATGGATTCCGCGTGGATGTCATCTGGCTGATGATGAAAGACCCGCTTTTCCGTGACGAGCCGCCCAACCCCCACTGGAACGGCGTCAACCGTTTCGACAGCCTGCTCCACATCCACACCGCTAACCTGCCCGAAGTCCACAACCTGATTCGGGGTATGAGAAACGTCCTGGATGAATACAATGACCGTATGATGGTTGGCGAAATTTACCTGCCCAACGAGGAACTGGTCAAATATTACGGGCCGCCTGAAGCGCGCGAATGTCATCTGCCGTTTAATTTCCAACTCATCAGCACGAAATGGAATGCGGCCAGTGTCCGCAAAGTGGTAGATGATTACGAATCTGCCCTGCCTGCTGATGCCTGGCCCAACTGGGTATTGGGCAACCACGACCAGCATCGCCTGGCAACCCGCCTTGGCGCGGAACAGGCGCGGGTTGCCGCCATGCTGCTCTTAACCCTGCGCGGCACGCCCACCTGCTACTACGGCGATGAACTCGGCATGGAAAACGTCCCCATCCCGCCGGAGATGGCGCAAGACCCGCCGGCCGTCAACCAGCCCGAAATTGCCCATATCGTCGGGCGCGACCCCGAAAGAACCCCCATGCAGTGGGACGATTCGCCCCATGCTGGTTTTTCCACACCTGAAGCCGCGCCCTGGCTGCCGCTGGCCGAGAACTACCCTGAAGTGAACGTGGCGCGCCAACTAGAAGACCATGAATCCATGCTGAATTTTTATCGCAGGCTGTTGGAACTTCGCCGGGGTTCATCCGCGCTCCAGGTTGGCGCGTATCGCTCATTGGAAACCAGCTCGCCCGAAGTGTTTGCCTATGAACGCCAATCGGCTGAACAGCGGCTGCTGATTACCTTGAATTTTACGGGGCAGGAGCAGACTCTCTCCATTCCCAAAGCGGGCGGCGGGGAGATTCTCCTGTCTACCTGCCTGGAACGCCAGGGCAAGGTTGACCTGGCTGAAATCACACTCAGTTCAAATGAAGGCTGCATCATCGCGTTTTGATAGGGCAAACATCGCATGGCAAAAACCCACGAACTCCCCACCTTTTTATCTGAGACCTTGCCTGTAGAGTTTATCTCTAAAATGGAAGACATCCACCAGCAAGAAAATTCTGTTCTGATGACCTGTCGTTCCTTGCGATATGAGCCGCAAATCCACGACTTTTACGGAACGCGCTGCGAAGTGACCTTTGACGCGCCTCAGCCAGGCTCGCTCATTGCAGCGCGGCTCGATTTTTGCGCGCCCGAAATTATGCGCGTGCGCTATTCTCGCGGCGAAGATGTTCCAGCCCATGAGACACCTATGGTGGTTGCGAATTTCGATGAGCCTGTTCGTGTACAAATGTGGCAAGATAAAGAGACCGTCATTTTGGAGACTGCCGCTCTGCGAGTGGTCATCTTGCGCGAACCCTGGCAGATTCTGGTCTTCGACCGGAGCGGGGAGCAGGCTTCGCCGCGAACGCTCAGCCGAGCGGTTTGGGCAACGCGCCCGGTAGATATTGAATCGCTGCGTCGTCCCGCCGTGCAGTGGAATCCGCCGCAGGAACGCTGGCTCTTTTTGCATCGCTACGCTTACCCGTGCGGGTTGAGCGCAAACAGCCACCAGGTTGGCTTTGGCTCGTTTGACCTGCGGCATGATGAACACATCTACGGCCTGGGCGAGGATTTTGGCCGGATGGACAAACGCAACATTCAGCGGCAGTTGTGGATTCAAGAAGGATTCGGCAATTCGTCCCCGGCATCCTACAAACAGACCCCTTTCTACATGAGCACGCGCGGCTATGGGCTTTTTGTCAACACATCCAATGCCATTCGATTCAACATTGGAAATCTCGAACACACCGCGCTCTCGGTGACGGTCGAAGACTCTGACCTGCTCGATTTCTACTTCATCTACGGACCCACCTTCAAAGACATCCTGCCTCGTTACACGGCCATCACCGGCCAGCCCGCTGTCCCACCGCCCTGGAGTTTTGGTCTGTGGATGGGGCGCATCACCTACGATAACCAGGAACAAGTCGAACAGGTGGCTGAGCAGTTGCGCGCCCATCGCATCCCGTGCGATGTCATTCACATTGACACCGGCTGGTATGAGCAGGAATGGGTCTGCGACCTGAAGTTTAGCCCAACCCGTTTCCCCAACCCCAGGGCAATGCTCTCCCGCCTGCGCGAACAGGGATTCCGCGTTTGCCTGTGGCAGTTACCCAACCTGGTGATAGAGTCCGCTTTATTCAAGGAAGCCGCTGAAAAGGGCTACCTTGCAAAACGCCCTTACGGGAAGCCATATCTTGCCAGCGGTTTCCTGAGCGATGCAGGATTTATTGACTATTCCAACCCTGAAGCGGTAGCGTGGATAAAAGCGAAGTTCAAGGAATTGTTCGAACTGGGCGTTTCCGCCATTAAAGCCGATTTTGGCGAGGGCTTGCCGCCCGATGCGCGCTATCACAGCGTCCCCGGCGAAGCGATGCACAACCTGTTCCCGCTGCTTTACAACCGGGCGGTATTCGAAGCCACTGAAGAGGTTCACGGCAAAGGACAGGGCCTGATTTGGGCGCGCTCCGCCTGGGCTGGTTCGCAGCGTTACCCCCTGCACTGGTCTGGTGACGGGATTGCCCGTTACGAAGACCTGGCCTGCGTCTTGCGCGCTGCCCTGGGATTTGGCTTGAGCGGTTTCCCGTTTTACAGTCATGATGTCGGCGGCTTCAGCGGGCTGCCCGGCCCCGACCTGTACGCCCGCTGGATACAGTTCGGCGCGTTTTCGTCGCATGTCCGTTGTCATGGGCAGCCGCCGCGCGAACCCTGGGAATATGGTGAGCAGACCGAAGCCATCTTCCGTCAATACATGGAACTGCGCTACCGTTTGATGCCTTACATTTTCAGCGAAGCCGTCGAATGCGGGCGAACCAGCCTGCCCATGCTGCGTGCGCTGGCGTTGGAATACCAGGATGACCCAAATACCTTCGCCATCGAAGACCAATACATGTTTGGCCGAAATCTACTCGTTGCGCCCATTTTGGATGAAAGCGATAGGCGCAAAGTGTACCTGCCTGCTGGTGAGTGGGTGGATTACTGGCAAAAGACCACCCTGCAAGGGCCTGGCTGGCTCGAAATCAACGCCCCACTGGATGTTCTGCCGCTATATGTCCGCGCTGGGGCTATCCTCCCCTACGCTCCGCTCATGCGGTATGTTGGAGAAAAAGCCTGCGACCCGCTCACCGTGGAAATCTATTTACCGGGCGAGGGGGGCAGTTATACAGTCCAAAACGGGGATGGCAGCGAAATCCACATCCACTACCAACGGACGGGGAATCGGTTGGCGGTTCATGCCGACAACATGGCAGGTCAAATTGAAGTGATACTTTTTGGGGTACGGGTTCAAAAGGCAACCCTGAATGGAATAGAGTTTCCAGTGGAGAAGGTTGCGCCTGGAGGCCAAAAAGTCTGTCTCGATTTTGAAGGCGCGAGCAGCCTGGTTGTTTTCTGGCTTCAACCTGAATAAACAGTCATCAATGGGATGGTAGAATGGCGGCAGCAGAATCCAAAAGCAACCTTTCGAGAGATTGAGTCGGAAGTTGATAAACGGCTGGCGGTATTGCGAGCAAAGATGTTGTCGGATGCAGCCATTAGGAGCGCGCAGGGGAGAGGGAAACAGCCAGTTCATTCAGCAGGTACACCAATTCAACGATTGGGAGTATCATAAACGTATGTTCAGCCGCATTTTTCAAAAAGAACGCTCCCAACGCATCAGCCGCGCCCAGGGACAGGTGACCCCCGACCCGACCCGCTGTGTGCAGTGCGGGATTTGCTCCTTCAACTGCCCGGTGGAAATTGACGTGCGTCGCCACGCCTGGCAGGGCGAACCTGTCATCCACAGCCGCTGCCTGACCTGCGGCGAGTGTGTGGCGCGTTGCCCGCGCGGGGTGTTGAAATTTGAGCGCACCAACCTGTTTGCGGAGGCGGGCAAATGACCCGCTATGCCATCCTCGGCACGGGCGTTGCCGCCATTGCCGCCGCCGAAGAAATCCGCGCCCACGACCCCGGCGGGGAATTGCATCTTGTGGGCGATGACCCCTTTGGCTATTACTCGCGTCCCGGCCTGGCCTACTACCTGACCGGCGAACTGGACGAAACCCTGCTCTACCCCTATCGCAAGGAAGATTTTCTCAAACTCAACCTGCGTTTTTACCGCGCCCGCGCCACGCGCATTTTTTCCGTCGAAAAACAGGTCGAACTCGATAACGGCACGCGCCTGCCCTACGACAAACTGCTGATTGCCACCGGCGCGCAGGCCATGCCGCTCAACCTCCCCGGCGCGGAGTTGAAAGGCGTTCACAAACTCGACCATCTCGCCGACGCGCGCGCCCTGCTGGCAAACGCCAAACGCGGACGCGCCGCCATCGTCACCGGCGGCGGCATCACCGCGTTGGAACTGGCCGAAGGGCTGGCGGCGCGCGGGATGAAAGTCCACTACGTTTTGCGCTCTCCGCGCTACTGGCCCGGCGTGCTGGACGAACTGGAATCGGGCATCATCGAAAGCCTGCTGGCGCAGGAGGGCATCAGCCTCCATCACAAGAGCGAAATTGCCGAAATTCTCGGCAAAAACGGCAAAATCAATGCCGTGCGCTTGGCGGACGGACGCGCGCTCAAAGCCGACCTGCTGGCGTATGCCATCGGCATCGCCCCGCGCATGGAGTTGGCGCGCACAGCCGGGTTGGATTGTGAGCGCGGCATCATCGTCAACGAATATATGCAAGCCAGCCAGCCCGATATTTTCGCCGCCGGGGATGTGGCCCAGGTCTTTGACCCCGCCAGTGGCAAACACCTGCTCGACAGCCTGTGGAATCCCGCCCGCGAGCAGGGCCGTGCCGCCGCCCGCAACATGACCGGCCACGCCGAAGCCTACCGCAAGCCGCCTGTCTTCAACGTCACCCGCCTGGCCGGGCTGACCGTCACCATCATTGGCGCGGTGGCTCCTCCCTCATCCCCAGCCCTTCTCCCAAAGGGAGAAGGGGGCAATTTCCCATCTCCCCCCGGGACGCGTGCCCACCAGGGTAGAGGGGTTAGGGGTGAGGGAGACCCCGACCTGCTCGGCATCGCGCGCGGCGACAGCGAAACCTGGCGGCAAGTGCCAGATGTCATCGTTGCCCAGGGCGGGTTTGAAGTCAACCGCCTGCGCCTGATGGTTGGCGAAAAACACCTGCTCGGCGCCATCGTCATGGGCGACCAGAAACTCTCCGGCTCCCTGCAAACCCTCATCCGCGAAAAAACCGACATCACCCCCATCCGCCCCCAACTCCTCGCCCCCCACGCGCCGATAGCCGATATTTTGGCGGAATTTGTCAGTCAAACGGGAAAACCGGTAAACAGGTAAACAGGGAAACAGATATGCTCCGCTCCTCCAAAGAACTCCTCCTCGCCTTCCTCGCCTGCGCCCTCATTGCCGCCTCCTACGCCGCTGTGCTCTTCTTCACCCGCGAAATCCCCGCCGCGGGCGGCTTCTACGGACACATCATCGGTATTCTCGGCTTCCTGCTGATGTTGATGACCGAAACCCTTTACAGCCTGCGCAAACGCACCCGCTCTGCCCGTTGGGGGCGCATGGCAAGCTGGCTGCAATTCCACATTTTCACCGGCATCGTTGGCCCCTTCATGGTACTCCTTCACTCCTCCTGGAAGTTCAACGGGCTGGCGGGCGTCACCTTGCTGTTCACCGGCATCATTGTCGTCAGCGGCTTCATCGGGCGCTACATCTACACCCGCATCCCGCGCACCGCCGACGGCATCGAAGACCCCGGTCTGGTCGGCGTTATGCAAGCCTCCGCCCTCGCCAACGCCCGTCGCCTGATGTCGCTCTGGCACACCATCCACATCCCCATCGGCATGGCGCTCTTCACCGCCGCTTTTGCCCACATTCTTGGCGCGCTTTACTATTCAACTTTGCTGAAATAACCCTCATCCCCAGCCCTTCTCCCGAAGGGAGAAGGGGGCAAAATCTCCTCTCCCCCCGGGAGAGGGCCAGGGTGAGGGAAAGGTCTTCCATGAACAACAACAAACTCGGCTGTCTCTCCCCCCTCGCCATCTTTAGCGGCTTCCTGGCCGTTTTTGCCCTGCTCGTCATGGAAGTCATCAACGGCAACGCCATGTTCAGCCCCGGTGCGCTGCACATCGTCCATGCCGAAATTGGCGACGACTGTGGACAATGCCACGCCCCATTTTGGGGTTCCGAGCGCATGACAGAGCGCTGCCTGGTCTGTCATACTGAAATTAAGGGGGAAATGGGAGATTCATCCACCCTGCACGGGATTCTCGTTAAAGGAACTGACGCTACCTGCCAATCCTGTCACACGGAACACGCCGGCCCCTCAGCCGGGCTGACCGTTATGAATACAGTCAACTTCCCCCACGAGGTCACCGGCTTCGCCCTCATCGCGCATGAGATTCGTTCCCCCGGCATTTCCTTCGTCTGTAGCGATTGCCACACCGAAAGCATCTCCCGCTTCGATGCCCTTACCTGCGCCGAATGTCACCACAGCCTCGACGCGCCCTACACCGAAAAACACCTCGCCGATTTTGGCGCAAATTGCCTCGCCTGCCACGACGGCATAGACCGCTACGGCGATTTCAGCCACAGCCAGACCGCGTTCGATTTAACGGGAGCCCACACACGGGTAGAGTGTTCCGCCTGCCACGCTGGGGCGCGGGAAATCTCCCAACTGCAATCCACAAACCGGGCGTGCGAGTCCTGCCATCTCAAAGATGATGCCCACAAAGGCGATTTTGGCCTGCAATGCGGCGTTTGTCACAGCCCAGAAGCCTGGAAACCCGCCAAATTTGACCACAGCCTGGGCAATTTCCCGCTCGAAGGCAAGCACACGGGCGTGGAATGCGCGAGTTGCCACACCCAGGGCTACGCCGGAACCCCCAAAGATTGCTACTCCTGTCACGCGCAAGATGACGCCCACGAGGAGCAATATGGCGCGGCCTGCCAAACCTGCCACCACCCCGGCGACTGGAAAGACGCGACCTTTGACCACGCCCTCAGCCGCTTCCCGCTCGATGGCGCTCATGTGAGCGTGGAATGCGCCCAATGCCACAAAGACAACACCTACAAAGGCACGCCCACCGAATGCGCCGCCTGCCACGCCGACCCGGACTATCATCGCGGGTTATTTGTGGGCCAGGCTTGCTCGGCGTGTCACACTACCGCCGCCTGGCGTCCCGCGCCGTATAACGGCCTGCATCTCTTCCCCATGAATCACGGGCAGGAAAAGGGGCGCATCAACACCTGCGCCGACTGTCACCAGCCCACCCTGGCGCAATGGACGTGCTACACCTGCCACGACCGCGCCGAAATTGAGCAGGAACACCGCAAAGAAAACATCGCCGACTTTAACGACTGCCTGCGCTGTCACGCGACGGGGCAGAAGGAAGAAGGCGGCGATGATGATTAGCGAGGGCCGTGGGGTGGATTGCTAATCCGCCTGTTTACGCAAGCGCGGCAAAAAAGCGGGGGTACGTTTGCAATATGCCCGGAACCTATTTATCTTGTCACCAACTTTGACTTGCCTGATGAGGCCTGGCACTGCTACAAAGAACGCTTTCAAATTGAAACTTTCTTCGGCGGCCATAATCCCCAAGCGATTGACAAGATTGATGGCCGCCGCTTGTCTGGCGTACCTGTGGCCCGTCTACCTCGGCATTCCTGCCATGCGAACCAATTATGACAGACTCATTCACCGTACAGACCGTTCGGACTGGAGCATTTTTCGCATGGGCTTGGCGTTTCTCGACTATTGCCTCAACCTAAATTTGCACTTGCCCGGCTCTTTTTGCTTGCTCAACATTAAAAATGTCTGGTGATGAAGGCGGGGTTAGTGATGACGGCTGTGAAAGTATTTGGCGGGCTGCGTAAGGTGAGTTATTGAACGTACTGGTAGGCCTCTTCGGCTTCGCGTCGCACGATGTAGGCGTAATCCCATGCGTAATCTTCGTCAATGCCCATCAGCCGTTCCAGTATGGTTTTAAGCGATTGACGCTCTCCCTGTGTCAGGTGGCCGAATTTTGCCAACTTGCCCAGGCTGCGGACGGCCTTTGCGCGGATGGCTGGGCTGCTATCGGCCAGGTTGCGTTGGAGTTTTTGGATAATTTCCTCGCGTAAAGAATCTGACAGCGAAGGGGCGAACTCGACAAATTTCCCAATCGCCCGCGTGGCGGTATCACGCAGTTCCTGGTCGCCGGAGTTGACGGCATCCAGCGCGAGAGGCAAGGCATCCATGGCGCGAGGCGATTTTATCTTCCCCAGCGCATACAATACGAAGACGCGCCGCGCTGAATCGCTGGTCGTGTTGTATTCGGCAATCAATGGTTGGATAGCATCTGCCCCGATGCGTCCCAGAGCGTGACCAATGGTTAGTTGGGCTTTCAGGTCGCCGTCATCCAGTTCATGCAACAGTTCGGGGATGACCCAGTCGCCGAACCCAACGACCAGGCTGACGGCTTCGTTCAAGACGGGTACCAGGTCAGGGCGATCGAGCATGTCGAAGTGGAAGAGCATCGCCACTATCTCAAAGAGCGGCCGGGCCTCTTTCGAGCCAATTCGGGCGATTTCTTTCCGGGCGAGTTCTAGCCCTTCATGGATTTTCTCTGCATTTGCGCTGGAGAGAAGGGTCTCAATTTGCTGGTAAGGATGCTCTGGCATAATTCTCCTCCGGGTTGGTGGCGCGCTTATTTCCAGTCGTCGGTTTCGTCTTTCAGGGATGTGACGATTTTTTCGTAATGTTCAAACGGGTGGGTTTCGCCTTCTTCAAATACGATTTGGTTATAGGCTTCGGCAATTTTATACTGCTCGTCTAGTGGGATAATCTGTTCGGCAAGGGGGAAGATGATGCTTCGTGAGCGGTCAATATGCTGGCGCAGCATGGTGGTATAGCCGCTGGTTGCCCAAATGATGCCGTTGCGCCCGCCCAGGTCGCCTCCTTGCCATTGGCGTGCTGCTGCGAGCAGGTCACTGCTTATTTCTTGGCTGGCGGTGATTTCCTCAAGCATGTGCTGGAGCGGCCCGCTATCGGTTGCCAGCCCATTTTCTTCCATCACTTTGAATAACACCTGCTCTTTTTTGAAGTAACTATTTTCGATAAATTCTTTGATGAAACTGCAACCATAAATGAAAAAACCTGCTTGGACGGGTTTATTTTGGGCCGCTTTGACAGCCCCCAGGCCAAAGACAGTCAGGAACCGGTCAATCAGTTCTTGTTCAGCGCGCAGTATTTTGATGGCTTTCATGGTGTTCCTCTCACGTCAGATGGGCATATCTCTCAAACTATATGGGCAGCGGATTACACCCTCTGCTTGGTCACATACACTTTATCATAAAATGCTGTGCATGGCATAATTCTACCCTCGTCTATTTACTTTTGCGCAGCGTTTTGGCGATTTCAGGTACAATACTCCCATGATGCATCTAAAAATCGACCCATCTGAAAAACTGAATGCCCTGCGCTCCAACCTTTTTTTCCAGGGATTAGGTGAAGATTCGTTAAAAAAAATAGCTGCTTCAACCACGCTTCGGCGTTTTGAGCGCGGCGAAGTCCTGTTTTGGGAGGGCGACCCGTGCGCCGGGTTGCATATCATCCAAAAAGGGAGTGTCAAACTTTTTCGCGTTTCCCCGCTTGGCCGTCAGCACATCATCCGTGTAATGCAGGAGGGCGATACTTGTAACGAGGTTCCCGTTTTCGATGGCGGCGAGAACCCGGTTAACGTGGAAGCCTTGGAGGAAACAACCGCCTGGGTGGTGGATGCGGATGCGGTGCAGGAGTTAATGAGCGCCGACCCAGAGTTTATGCGGAAAACTATCCAAAATTTTTCGCGGATGATGCGCCACCTCGTCAACCTGGTCAGCGAGATGGCTTTTTACCAGGTGACGCACCGCCTGGCGCGGCTGATTGGCAAGATTCCGCCTGAGGACTTGCGCGGCGATGGCTCAACCCGTTGG
Organism: uncultured Anaerolinea sp.; assembly: GCA_964388215.1. GTDB lineage: Bacteria > Chloroflexota > Anaerolineae > Anaerolineales > Villigracilaceae > UBA5195. Next base: position 23,272 of record CAYLZI010000001.1, on the reverse strand, counting down.
ACCCAGGACCAACTGGCGGCGCGCCTCGGCACTGTGCGTGAGGTGGTGGCGCGTTCCCTGCGCGAGTTGGAGCGCTCAGGGGCGATTGATGTCGAAAACCGGCGGATTCTCATCAAAGATAACGATGTGCTGCAACAGTGGGCGCAGCCATGGAACTAATGGTGGATTGTCTTTGGTAAAGTGGGTATGATATAGCAATAAAACGGTTTTGTTGGGCAAGAAGCCATGCTTGTTTGAATACGGCTGGCTGCCAAAGGCAGCCAGCGCAATGTAAGTCTTGCGGTTAAGTCAGCGCTGACAATTTTGCAAAGAAATACATTGTTGCTTACAAGTGTTTTTCCTGTTAAGATAATTCCATATACAAATGTATACGCCAAAGGGAAGTGGAATGCTTACAAGGCCGATTTTTACAGTCGTTTTTCTAGCGATTTTGCTTTGTTTTGCTCGCATTGCGCAGGCCCAGCAAGACACTGGCCTGGAACTTCGCATTAGCCAGGTCTCCACTCTGGAAACGCCGGATGGTCTGGTGATGAAGGTTTACTTCAACATATTAGACCCCAAAACCAGCCTGCCTGTGATGGGGCCGCAGCCCCAAAATGCAGAAATTAGCCTTCCCCAGTATAACCAGACTGCGCAGTCTCCCGTTACCCGGCCTGATATTCCAATTTATGTGACGCTGGTGTTGGATGCAAGCGGCAGCATGGGGGGGCTTGAGCCAGATTTGAAGCGCGCCGCGAAAGCCGCGCTGACGAATACTCCCAATAATTCATTTTTTTCGGTTGTGCAATTTAACGACGAAATTAAACTGCTGCAAGATTTTACCCAGAATATCCCGGCAGTTACATTTGCCATTGACCAGTATGCTGTCAAGAGGCAGGGCGGCACCTGTTTGTACGATGCCGCTTACAGCGCAGTCGAAGCGATTCAAAAAGCGCCCGTAGGCCGCCGGGCGGTGATTGTGTTCACTGATGGAAAAGATGTAAAAATTGATGGAAAGCAGTGCAGCAAGAGAAACTTCAATGAAGTGATGAATCTTGCCATGGATAGCCAGGTTCCCATCAGCACAATCGGCCTATCGCTTAAAGATGGTGATTTGAATGAAGTTGAACTCAAAGGGTGGGCGTCTTCGACAGGCGGGGGTTCTGCGATTGTCAAAAAAGACGACCTCGCCAGCGCCTTTGGCAACATCATGGACGCGCTGAAATCTCAGTGGATGGTTCAGGTTGAGGTTTACCCAAAGCGCGGGACAAGCCAGGTATTGCTCACGATTAATTTACCTGGCTCGCAGAGCATCAGCAAAACCTTTTCGATTAATTCAAATACCGACTACCCTGGCCCGCCGAGCAAGGTTAGGGTGGAATTAAAGGGCTTTTCGCTCAACGCTGCCAGCCGGTCTTATGATGTTGATTTATCCATGACTTCGCCAGAGCTGGTCAAATATATCAAAATTGAAGTTTGGGACAAAAGTGCCGGTTCGAAGATGGGCGAATATCCTTTCGAGGACCTATCTTCCAACAAGACCTACTCAATCCCGGCATCCATTCTGACTACCAATCGAAGTTACTACCTGCTAATTTCTGCAATTTCTCTGGCAGATAACGCCCCTTTCATGATTACCCGTCAGGATGATAAGCCTGCCAGCGAAATCAGGCACGAATTCATTTATGACCCATCTTCGGCATTCCCGACGTTGAAAATACAGGCAATCAGCCAAAAAGGTTTTGACTTAGAAGTGGATTTTTCGTTGACCAACCTCGCGCTGGTGGCTGGCATAGATGGCTGGCTGGTCAATCAGGATACCAACATCAAAGTTGAAGGGTCTGAATTTCGGATGATGGGGAAGCCCGATGACCCGCTCATTATTCCACTCCGAAACAACCGCGTGCTTAGCGGAAAATATACGCTTGTTTTACGCGCGCTGGCTGATGACGGCAATGAATATTCAATAGATACATATAAGGATTTGAATTACAAAGCCCCTACCCTGTTCCAGCGTCTCTCTTCAGCCATGATTGCCAACCCTGTTTTTCTGCTCGCAATCCTGGCAGTTGTGATTGGCCTGGTAGGATTCCTGATGTTCACTTCGGCAAGGCAAAAACAAGCCAGCGGCACGCCTGTCATGGGCGGTGAATTAGGGAAAAATTTGCGGGCTGGCTCTGGGCTGCCTATTGCGACAGATGAGCCTTTCGTGGCGCGCCCCAGAAACAGGGAAGTGAAAGTTCCTCCGGTTGCGAAAGAACAGATTGCCGCTCAAACCCTTGTGGGAGCGGATGAAACTGCTAGAACAATGGAGTCCGTCTTCCCAGCCCTGACACTGGTTCTTGTTGATGCGCCTGTCGAGATAGACCGCCAACCCCGCCCGCTCAGGCAGTTTCCGGTTGTGATAGGACGTACCGAGGGAGAAGTGCAAATCCCTGAGCCGCACCTATCGCGCCGTCATGCCCAAATAGATTATGACCCCGCTCGGCGAGGGTATCGCTTAACCGACCTGGGCAGTCGTAATGGAACGTATGTTGATAACCTCCAATTAATCCCATCGCAGGCAGTGGAGATTAAGCCCGGTTCGATGGTTCGACTGGGGACAAAAATTATGATTCGGATTGAAATTACCCGCTAACAGGGAGTTGCTATGTCATCTTTGCTGCAATTGAACTATGACGAATTGGTCAAAATTGCGCGCATCTTCCGCGATGAAGGCGAGACGCTTCTACAGGACCATTCTCTCTTGCGTCAGCGGATGCACGCCCTGCGGCAGGATTGGATTGGCAAATCGGCAGATGCGTTTTATAAAGAGATGGAAGAAGTTGCTCTGCCTGCCCATAAACGCGCCGGGGAGGCGCTCTTGCTTGCCGATGAAGCCTTGCGAAAAATAATGCAGATTATTCAATTAGAAGATGACGAAATTGCCCAACATTTTTCTTCTGAAAGCGTTTTAGGGGGTACTTCTAACAATCCCCTGCCAGGGCAGAACAGCCCTTCGAACGCAGAATCAGGCGGTTCTAGCGGGAGCGGGGCAGGCGGCTCTGGTTCTGGCGGTAGTGGGTCAGGTGACCCTGGTTCTGGTGGGAGTGGGCCAGGCGACCCAGCACCAGGCGCGAATCAACCTTCGGCTGCTGAGCAATCAGCCGCTCAAGAAAATTCTTCATCTGGTGGACAAAAATTGGGAGGCCAGCAACCCACCCCAACCGATCCGGCGTCATCATCTGGAGGCGGCGGGGGCGGCGGTTCGAGCAGCTCTGGTTTACAGGGAAGTTTGAATGGGCTTGGTAGTGCTTTGGGCGCGGAGCCAACCCAAACGAGCGCAACCAGCGGAGGCGAACAACCCATGCCAGACCACCTATTTACATCGAATAACCCCCCAGTAGTTACAGAATCGCCCGACCCTGCCTTGCAGCCTGATTTTACCGAGAAACCTGGGGTTTCTGCCGGGAGCATGGCCGCCGGCCTTGCCGGGGCAGCCGCAGCGATTGGCGCGGCTGCTAAAAAAGTCAAAGATTTAGCAAAAGAATCGCGAGAGTAAGGAGGTGGTTATTTATCTATCATAAAACCTTTGCACTAATCCACAGTTTTGTAGAACCACACGCTTTTTCTCAAGGAGTGAAAAACAATGTCTAACTTGATTCAAGTCAACTATGAAGAAATGCAAAGCATCGTCAGCATGTTGGAAACTGAAAAGGCCGACATCCAACAACTGTACCAAAAAACGAAGCAGATGGCCGACGCGCTGCATGGCAGTCAGTGGATTGGTGAAGGTGCTGACCGCTTCTATGAAGAAATGAATACCATTGCGCTCCCGCGCACCCAAAAAATGATTGCTGCTCTTGAAGTCGCTGCCAGCGTTGCCGGACAAATCATGCAAATTGTTCAGCAAGCAGATGAAGAGACCAAAGGGTACTTCTCCAACATGGCCTGACCGGCAAAAAACTGAAAGGAGAAATAACAATGAGTGATATTATCCGTACCAATTACCCGGCCATGGAAGATATGGCGCGCCAATGCGACAATGCTGCCGCCCGGCTGGCCCAATCTGCTTCCACTGCCCAGAAAATCGCATCCCAAATGCAAAACGGTGCGTTGCAAGGCGCGCCTGGGGAAACATATGTTATGGCATTGGGTATCTTTTCTAACCGCGTAGGCAGACTAAGCGAGAAATATCGTGAAATTGCCAGCGATATCCGCCATGCTATCGCCGATATGCAAGCTGCCGATGGCAAAGCGGGCGTCAAGTTTAATTAAAGCCAGGAGGTGAATAATGTTTAGCGGGCTTTTCAAATTGGTATTTGGGCTGCTGGAAGGCGTTGTGCAGCAAATTTTGTCTCAGGTCAGAATCATTGAAGATGCCGTTACGGCCCCCCTGCGCGCCATCGTGGCCCAGGTGGTAGGCGGCGTTTGGCGCGGTGATGGCTCTGTGCGTTTTGTAGAAGAAATGACCAGCGAGGTCATCCCCATGCTTGTCAACATTATGAATACCAACCAGAGCTATGCTTCGGCTATCAGCAGGTCTGCCGAACGAATGCGCCAGGCGGAACGGCAGGCAACCCAGGCTGCCCAAACGCTCATTGATGTCTTTAGCCAGATTTACTAAACGAAAGAGGAGCAAACATGGCACAAGAAGTCTATATGGATATTCCTGCTGTGCAGGATATGAGCCAGAAATTTGCCAATTTTGGCGAAATTTTAGATGCGGTTGCCAAAACGCTTGAAGCAATGAGCATTGTTTTGAAGGTTACAGCCTGGCTTTCGGGAGGCGCTACCGCCGCGGCTGCGATGTTTATTGACCGCATTCTGCCCAATATTAAGCGGCTTGCTGAAAAAATGAAGGAACTTTCGGGGGACATCACCAGCGCCATTGCGGCTTACCGTGATGGAGACACATCTGGCTCTAAGCGATTTGTGGGTTAATCATGCTCTTGATGCCCAAGCAGGAAACTACGTCCAGGCTTCTTCCTGGGCGTGGTTTCCTGTTATTCCATGTACCAATCTGGCGCGAGGTGCGATGTGAAGCGAATTTGCCAGCGTTGTAATGTTATTTCACAAGACTTTAATTTGTGGTGCCAGCAAAAAGATTGCCCGGCAGAAAACGCCACCGAAATCTTTGATAACGGTGAGTGGTTCGGGCCTATCGAAATTATCCAGCCGGTTGTCATCGCCCGCGCTTTTATTATTTACGAAGCGCAGCGCGAGACAGAACGCATCCTCCTCAAGGTTGCAACCACTGGGAACGAAGACAAATTACGCCGAGAAGCGCGCGCTTTTTTGCAATTGGCAGAAGCGGGGCAGCATCCCCTCTTGCCGGTTTTGCTGCCGGCCCACATACACGGCAGCCGCCAATTGCATCCGTATGGATGGATTGTCGTCAATGGTCATATTCGCTATTATGAAGTTTTTGCTTTTGCAGAGGGGACAATCCTGCGCAACCTGCTCCTGAAAAACCCTCAGCCCTGGTATCAATATGCCGGTTGGATTACTTTGAGCATTGCCGATGTCATCCTTTATTTACACCGGGCCGGGAAATCCCACCTTTGCCTCAATCCCGATTCTGTTTTGGTTCGTTATGATAAGCAGGGTATTCCGCGCGCTATGTTATTAGATTTGGGCTTGGGTGATACCGCCCAAAACTTTGCCTCAACCTGGCGCGATTCTTATAACTTGCCTGCTTATACTGCCCCTGAGATTTTACAAGAGAAACCTGTCAGCGCGCAGACAGACGTCTATGGGCTGGGCTTGTTGCTTTACGAAATGTTGGCAGGCAAGCCGGCCTTTGAATATCATTTGTTGCGCGATTCTGCCGTTTACCAGAAAGTTTTGGCTGACAGCGCGGCTCCCACCGGTAGAGTGGACCTGAAAGACCTGCCCAACATCGCTGAAAGAGCCATTAATCATTTTCCTGACGGACGTTTTGCAGATGTCAGAGAGTTTGCTTACCATCTGAGTAAGAATCTGCCACCTATTCCTGCGGAAAAAAAGCCCGTACGCATGAACTGGCGCATGGTTTTTATTGTTTTGGGCGCTCTCCTGGCTATATTCATCATTCTCAGCCTGGCCCTCATTATCTCGCCTGTGTAGGATGACAAACGATGACTGAAAAATCTTATATTGAACGCCCGCCTCGGATTGAACCGGAACTGCCCTCAGGGGTTGTCGATATTCCTAACCCGCCAGATACCGAAAAAGACCCGATGCGCTTGCTTCAGCAAGCCATGTTGCCCTTGCTTATGATTATGGGGTATTTTCTCGTATCTATTTTTGGGCAGGGCCGTAATATGACAATGATGATACCTATGTTGATATCCATTGTTGGCGCGGTTTTGCTCTCGGTTTACTCACACATTCAGGAAAACAAGAAGATAGAAGAAGCCAAAGCTGCTTATCTGCGCCGTTTGGGCGAACTACGCCGCCAAATGCAAAGCGAACATGAACAACAAAGAATTTATTATTTTTACAACTACCCCAACCCATCTGAATCTCTCAACATTGCCCTGGACTTGTATCGCTCGTCCCAAGAACAGGAACAGGCTATTCGTTCGGGAACCAGGTTGTGGGAGCGGCGGCCCACCGACCACGATTTTTTGCACCTGCGCCTGGGCCTAAGCACCCGTCAATCTACAGTTATATACAAAATCTCCGAAGACGAAAAACCTGAAAACCCATTAATGCGCGAAGCGACCCGCCTGGCAGAAGATTCGCGTTTGCTATATGGGGTTCCTGTAACTGTCCCAATGTACCTGAGCCTGAATGAAAAAGAACGCAAAAAAGTTGAAAAGAAGCGCGACCAGCAGTCTGACGGCGAGAAAGAAGAACAGGCGCAAGAAGCCAAAGGCGTGACCATCCGGCATTCCATAGGGATTACGGGCAGCGACCCAGAAAAAATTTACGCTTACCTGCGCACCATGCTGGTTGATTATGCCACCTTCCATTCTCCACAAGATACGATGCTCTATGTCGCAGGAACTGCTGTTGCGCGGGCAGACTGGCGTTGGGCGTATGCCTTGCCGCACTGCAAAGAATCAGATAAGTCTGAAACTCTGCGATTTGAGAGTGAGCAGAAGCCTGGAGAAAATGAGCCAGACCGGATGCGCTTGTTTTGGAAAAATATTCGAACCATTTTGGAACGCCGGCGAATGCGCTTGCAAGATAAGGACAAAGAAAGTGGCGCGGATGTGCGCCTGCCCTTCTTGCTGGTTGTGGTAGATGTCTTGCATCCGGCCCCCGGCTGGTCGTGCCTTCATGACCTGGAAAGCGAAGCTGCCATTTCAACCATCCTGATGGACGGAGAAATGTTGGGCGCAGGGATATTATTTTTAGTTCCTGAACGTTCAAAAGTGCCCAGCCGTTGTTCAGCCATACTGGAAGTGGACAAGTTCGCCGACGATAATGGACAGGCGGTCTTTCGTTACGCCGAAACCGGTTTTAACACCATTCGCTATGTCGGAACGACATCCTTAGTAGACAGCCAGGATACTGCCCGGCAGTATTCCCGCGCCCTTGAACCACAGGAACTTCGGCGCGGATACGGCGCAAGCCTGGCATCCACTGTGACCTTGCTGGAAATGCTCAACCTTTCTACACTGGATGAATTACGCAACTTTTCACGAGAAAACTGGCAGCGCAGCAAAAATCCTGGACAAGCCGATTGGCTTCAAACGGCAATTGGATTGCTTTCAGGAAATGAGCCGCGCGTGCTGACGTTTTCGGCCAAAGCAGATGGCGTGCATGGTATTATCGCTGGTTCTACCGGTTCGGGGAAATCCGAACTCTTAATGACCCTCATCATCGGCCTGGCGCTTAATTACAGCCCAGATGTGCTAAACTTTGTATTGGTTGATTACAAGGGTGGGTCTGCCTTCGACCCGTTCAAAAAACTTCCTCATGCAGTGGATATCGTCACCAATTTGGACGAATCGGCTACTGCGCGCGTTTTTGCATCCATCATCGCCGAACTCGACCGGCGGCAGAAGTTGAACACTTACTCTGCATCGAAAGATATTGTTCACTACCGCCAAAGAGGGCTAAACCTGAAAGAAGACAGCCAGCCTTACCCGCATCTTTTTATCATCATTGATGAATTTGCTGAAATGATTTCTGGCAACGCGGAGTATAAGGCCCAACTGGAAAGCATCACCCGGCTTGGGCGCGCATTGGGCGTCACGCTCATCCTGGCGGCCCAGCGCCCCGTTGGCGTAACTGACCAGATGCGCGCTAATATCAAATTCCGTATCTGTTTACGCGTTGAAACGCCAGATGACAGCCGCGAGGTTTTGCGCCGCTCTGATGCGGCCTTCCTACCGCCTGGTATTCCTGGGCGCGGCTATTTGCAGATTGGCAACGAAAATATCGAATTAATCCAAACGGCTTATACAGGCGGTGATTACAAAGGGCCGCAAGAAGAATCGCGCAACCCCAACGTCATCTGGCTGGACCGAAAAAAATCAGACGCAAAAAAGCAAGAAGAGCCGCCAAAACTATATGACGAGATTGTCAAGATGCTATACAATCTCTCTACTCAGGAATCTAAGCCGCAATGGAGACCCTGGCCCGCCTTCCTGCCTCTGCAAAAAGACAAAAACGTTCTTTCTCTGCAAACCAGGCTGGACACGGACTACATGACTGACGATGATTTATCCCTGCTGCGCATGAGCAGGGCAGAGGACGCAAACGGAGTTTGCCTGAATGAACAGGCCAATGCCTGCCTATCCGGCCGTTTTGACTGGCAAGGCGCTCGCTGGGGAAAAACAGCCATGCGCCCAATGCTTGGAATCATAGACAATCCCTATGAAGCCATTCAGAAGCCCCTTTCTATTAATTTCCCCAACGGGCATGCTGTCATTTTTGGCGCGTCTGGGCGCGGGAAAACCACCTTCTTGCGAACCGTCATCTCTGGCCTGGCGCTTTCCCATTCACCAGACGAACTTCACATCTACATCCTTGATTTTGGCGGCCGGGCATTGTCTGTCTTTCAGGATTTACCCCACGTTGGGGCCGTCATCACCGCCGAAGAAGAAGAGCGCGTTTTGCGCGTCCTGAGAAAGGTAACCGACATCATTGATGCCCGCCAGGTGCTGTTTAGCGATGCGGGAGTTATTAACCTGGACACCTACAATGCCATCTATCCCGAAAAACGCCTTCCGGCAGTGCTTTTGGTTATTGATAATTTCGCTGAATTTAAAGAATATTACGATGGCTTGATGTCACCGCTCATGTCGCTGATTCGCGAATCGCGCGCTTACGGCGTACATTTCATCTTCTCAGCCGAATCTCCCAGCGCGTTAGGCGGCAAACTCTTCAGCCTGGTGACTGAGCGGCTGACACTCAAACTGACAGACGCATCAGATTATGGTGACATCGTCGGGCGCGGCGTTCCCGCCGATTTAAGCCCCGTCCCTGGGCGTGGTTATGCGCGGGTTGGCAATATGCCGCTTGAATTCCAAACTGCTCTGACATTTGACCCAACCGAAAACGACCCAGATGGTTTGGCAAGAACAAAGCAAATGTGCATCGAGATGAAGGAATTGTGGGACGAACGTTGGACGGGGGAAAAGCCATCCTCCATTGAAACGCTCCCAGCGCGTTCATCGCTCGATAACTTGCTCCATCAATCAAAACTTCCTCAAGTACGTCGTATTCATGCTGTAATGGGTATTGATGACCGCAGCCTGGCTCCGGCCCTGATTGATATTGAACGACAGGGCCCGCACCTGGTTGTCATCGGACAGCCCTTCTCTGGCAAGACCACCACCCTGCGGACGATGATGCTCTCGATTGCCTGGCATTACTCACCCGATGAAGTGATGATGGTGCTGGTAGATTACTCGCGCAAACTTTGGAAAGGAGAACAGACCTCCCTGGCAAACCTGCCTCACGTCGTCCAAACCATTGACGATATCTCCCAACTGGATAATTTTTATGCCAATCTGGCAGAAGAATGCGCCGAATTTGACAAAAACCCGCGCCGCCGCAAAATTATGCTGTTCATTGACAATTACGACGCCTTCACAGAAGAATCCAGCCGCAAAAATTCAGCCTTTTTCGAAAACGCCTCGGCTCTGATTCGCAAATATCAGACTGCTGGCGTTTACATGGTGGTAGCAGGTTCGCTAGGCATTATGAGCGCTACCGATGACCTTCGCCGCGTCTTTGCTGCGCCAAGTTTTGGGATTGCCTTAAAGAGCGCAGAGGCGGTCAACCGTCTGAATGGTAAATTCCCGCGCAGCCTTGCGGAGGTCGAATTGCCAATGGGGCGAGGCTTCATTATCCGTTCAGGCATTACCAGTATGCTCCAAATTGCCAGCCCTTACCCAGATGATGATGTGGAAGCATCCCTGGATGGTTGGGTTGGCAAAATCCAAAAGCGATACCAAAATCAAAAGGTGGCCTGGAAGACGCCCACCCCCGAATCACCATCCACCCCGGCCTCGCAACAAGTTGCTGCTACAGAGCAACCCACCTCGGGGATGCCTGCCTCCGCCGAATATGACCTGGCGGTACTTAAACAGGGATTGCTCGAGCGTGGGGTGCCCGAAGCCCTGCTCTCGCATCTTTCAGATGCCGATATTCTCGACAATGCACGCGTCATGGGCCTTCTTCCCGTTGAACCAGCCCCTAAAGATGGAGCATAAGCATGGAAGAATATATCGAAATACGACTGGATATTTTTGACCGCCAGGGCCAGCGCGCCCAGGTGTTAAAAACGCTTCGGTTGGGAGAGCTGATTGAAGAGATATTGAAGGAATTCGATGATATTCCGGCAGATTCGCCCGAACGCTATGCTCTATATCTAAAGGGCAGCAAAAAAAGCCTGCCGCGCGAACAAACCCTCGAGAAGGCCGATATCCAGCCTCAAGACGAACTGACCCTGGCCTATGCCAACCGCGATGACCTGCGTGAGATGCTCGACGCCGGGCGCATCAAACTGCGGGATGAAGAAACCGACAGGGAATATGCTTTGGATTGGACGCCAGCCTTGATAGGCAGGCCAACCAACAGTGCTGAGCATAACATGTTACTGGCGGTCAATTTCCAGAATCACCCAAACGGTATGAGCATCTCGCGCCGCCATGCCCAAATCAGCATGAAGGATGGCAAATATTATCTCGAATCTTTAACCCCCACCAACCCAACCATCTTAAATAAAAAAGTGTTGGCACCCGGCCAAAAAGCAGAATTGCGCCACAAAGATACTCTTTTCTTTGGCAAAAACGTTAAAATGACTTTTTTGATGCAACCCACTGTAGAGGATGCGCAACAACACCTGCATCCCGCCTCTTTTTTGGAGACCCAATCTGGCAAATCGGAACCGGTTTTTGGGTCTTTGACATCTGGTAGACAGGATGAAAATGTAACAATGATGGGAGAGGCTCTACCTGGGTTGCATCTGTTTATTGAAAAAGCCGCAGCCGCCAGCGGCACATTAACAATAGACACCTTCCCTGCGATTCTTGGACGCTCGCACCCGCTCTTACTTGGCGAAAAGGAAGTTTCACGCCAGCATGTAGAATTTCGGTACAACCCAGATTTGAAGCAAGCCCAGGTGATAGATTTGAATAGCGCCAACGGCTCATTTTTGAACGGCACCCGACTCACGCCCCAGGCCCCTTATGTTATTAATTCGGGAATGCGGCTACAGTTAGGGCCAAATGTGATATTGGTTGTGCGTTAGCGCGATGGCTGAAACGCTCTTCCGCCAGTGTTGGTATTTCCATCAGCCAGCCTTGAGATATAACGCCACCAAAATCGAAAAATCGGCCAGCATGTGAAAGAGGGCAGCGGGCAGCAGGCTTTTTGCGTGGCGCGAAATCTGCCGCCAAAGCCAACCCGCCCCGGCCAGGATTAAAAATCCGAGCAATGACCAGAGCGGGGAGGCGAATAAGGCGATGATGATGACGTGATACCCGGCAAACAGGAAATCTACTGGTTGGGGCAGGCGCGAATCGCTGCCGAGGTTGCCGCGCCAGTAGGCTTCTTCGATGAAGGGGTTGATGAGGGTGAAGTAGACGATGAAGGGCAGCCAGGTCCCCTCGTGCAGGCCGAGCGATTCGACGCGGGCCGGGTAATCGGGTGGAATCCCTGTCAGCGGCCAGATGAGCCATAGTCCAAGACCGGCTGCCAGCCCGGCGAGGGCGGCTGGGAGGAGAACCCGGGTCGAAACGGGAGCAAGCAACGGATGAATCCGCTCCCGGTTCGTCAGCAGGAGCGGTAAGAGGGCCAGCTGAAAGCCAATTAACGCGCCCCAGGCGCTTCGCAGGGTCAGCATCCCAAAAAATACCGCGCAATACGGCAGGATGGCCCAGGCAAAGCGCAGGTTATGAGCCAATGCCAACCGTCCGATGGACGACGCGCATTATGCGAGACTGCCAGGAGACGGCGCGGCGCAGGGCGGGCAAACTTTTGAGCGCCGCCACCTCGCCGCGTTGGGCAATTGTGGGGATTTCAACTTTATCGAGCAGGTTGATTTCGGCAACGTCTGGGCGGATGATGACTTCGGGCTTGTCTATCTGCAGGCGCAGTTCGGTCATTTGGCGTTGGCCGATGTCTATGGCATCTACGAAGACCCTGACGGCCTGGGTGATGCTTAACCGGGCAATTTGCTCGACCAGGGGTTGCGGAACGGGGAGGGGCAGGCTGTGGGGCGTTTTGGGAGCGTCGAGTGGGGCCATGAGCGAGACTGCCACCACCGGTAGGTCGGGCGCGAGGGCGCGTGCGGTTCGCGTGGGGACGGGGTCGAGCGTGCCTCCGTCGATGAGGGTGTATTCGTTGTATTGTTTGGGCGGGAACAGGCCAGGGACGGCGATAGAACCCATGATGGCATCGACCACCCGGCCTTGCTGCAAAACGATTTCGCGGTTGCTGTTCAGGTCAACGGCTACGGCTGCGCAAGGGATGGCTAATTCTGCAAAGGTGTCCTCGCCGAATTGCTGGCGCAGGAAATCGTGAACCCCCCGAACTCCCAGCAAGCCTGGGCCATCCACCAGCGGCCAGCCATAGAGTTTTGATTGGTCAACCGATTGCATGACGCGGGTGACTTCGTCCGCGTTTTGAAAGCGAGCATACAACGCGCCGACAATCGCGCCGATGCTCGTCCCGGCAATTGCGCGGATGTGGTAGCCTTCTTGTTCGAGTACGCGCAGCACGCCCAGGTGCGCCGCGCGCCCCGCCGCCTAAGGCGAGGGTAATATCCATAGGATTTATTCCTGAAACCCGGTCTGGTAGAGCGCGTAATAGATGCCCTGTTTTTCGAGCAAGTCCTGGTGCGCGCCTTGCTCCACAACCCTGCCGTCGTCTATGACGACGATTAAATCGGCGCTGGTGATGGTGGAGAGTCGGTGAGCAATGACGAAACTGGTGCGCCCCTGAAAGAGGGTGACGAGCGCGCGCTGGATGACCTGTTCGGTTTGTGTATCCACGCTGGAGGTGGCCTCGTCTAAGACGAGGATGCGCGGGTCGGCCAGCAGGGCGCGGGCGAAGGAAATCAACTGGCGCTGGCCGACGCTCAGCAGCACGCCGCCCTCCTCGACCGAGGTGTCATAGCCTTTGCGCAACCCCATGATGAAGTCGTGGGCGCCGACTGCTTTCGCGGCGGCTTCTACTTCGGCGTCGGCCGCGTCGAGCCGCCCGAACAGGATGTTTTCCTTGACTGTGCCGTTGAACAGGAAGGGGTCTTGCAGCACAACGCCCATTTGCGAGCGCAAGCTGTGCTGGGTGACGGTTTTCAGGTCGATGCCATCGACCAGAACCCGGCCTTCGGTTGGGTCCATGAAGCGCGAAACCAGTTTGACGAGGGTGGTCTTGCCAGCCCCGGTCTCGCCGACCAGGGCGACGGTGGAACCTGCCGGGATATGCAGATTAATCTCACGCAAGACCAGTGCAGCCCCCGCATTCTGCGGGGATGACAGGTCGTCGGAATAATGAAAGGAAAGATTCTCGAAGGTCACATCGCCCTTAATCGGCGGCAAAGCCCCGGCGTCCTCGGCATCCTTCACATCTACTTCAGTATCGAGCAGGGCCAGGATGCGCTCGCCGCCGGCCATAGTCGATTGGAGCGTGTCGAAACGGCGCGACAGGTCGCGGATGGGGTCGAAGTAGCGGTCGATGTAAAGCACGAAGGCCACCAGCACGCCCGCCGAGATGCTTTCGCCCAAAACGGCTGTTCCCCCAACCCAGACGACGGCGGCAGTTGCCAGCGCGCCAAGCACATCCACCACCGGCAGGAAGGAGGCGGCTACTTTCGCCGCTCTAATCACAGTTTGCAGGTGATAGCGGTTGGTTAATTCGCTGAAATGCTGGTAGTTGTAGGATTGTCGGCTGAAGGCCTGGACAACGCGAACGCCGTTGATGTTCTCGGCAAGCACTGAGTTGACCCACGAGATGGCGGCGCGCACCCGGCGGTAAGCCACGCGGGCAGTGCGCCGGTAAATCGCTGTGGCGAGAATCATGAGCGGGATGGTGGCAAAGGTGATGAGCGTAAGTTTGACGTTGAGGGCCAGCATGGCAATCACGATGCCGACCAGCGCAAACAGGTCGCGGGCGATAGCCAGCACAGCCCAGATGACGAATTCGCGCAGAGTTTCGACATCGTTCATCACGCGCGTGATGACGCGCCCAACGCTGTAGCGGCTGTAGAAACCGAGCGAGAGTTTTTGCAGGTGGGCAAACAACACTTTGCGCAGGTCATAGATGACCGACTGCCCGACGCGCGCCATGATGTTGACGCGGAAGTAGATGAACCCCCAGCGGACAAGGGCCGCCGCCAGGTAGATAAGCGCGGCGTTGCGCAGGGCGGCCAGGTTGCCAGCCAGCAGGCCGTCATCGATGGCAACTTTGACCAGATAGGGGCCAATCACGGTTGAAGCGGTTGCGCCCAACATCAGGAACGCTGCAAAGAGCATCTGCCATTTGTAGGGAGCGATGAACCCAACCAGGCGGTGGGCTACCTGCGGGTCGAGGGGTTTATCGTAGAGTTCTTCGGATTGGGTGACGTAAGATGGAGGAACGATGGTGGTAGTCATAGGGGTGTTGTACCGCGAGAGCGCGAATAAATTTCGCGTTACAGCCTGTCGACATCATGCGAGCCGCTTTCGCGGATGCCTGCCGGGGAGATTTCGACGAATTCGGCGTTTTCCTGCAACTCGTGGATGGTGCGCGCCCCGCCATAACTCAGCCCAGAACGCAGCCCGCCGACCAATTGGTGCAGCACCTCAGCGACATGCCCGCGATAGGGGACGACGGCCTCCACGCCCTCCGGCACAACCTTGTCCCAATCTTCGGGGTCTTCGGCAGATTCGTCCTTATCTCCACGATTTTCGGCGGCGCGGCGACCCATCGTAGCGGCCAGGGAGGCCATGCCGCGCACCACCTTGAACTTCTGCCCATCGCGGATGACTGCCGAACCGGGAGATTCTTCCGTTCCGGCGAACAGGCTGCCAATCATGACCGTTTCCGCGCCTGCCGCCAGGGCCTTGACCATATCGCCCGCCTTCTGGATGCCGCCGTCGGCGATGATTGGGATGTCGCGCCCCGATTCTTCGATGCCTGCCACGCTGTCCATGATGGCGGTCAACTGCGGGACGCCGAACCCGGTTACGATGCGGGTGGTGCAGATGGAGCCGGGACCAATCCCAACCTTGATGGCGTCCGCGCCCGCTTCGGCCAGGTCGCGCGCCCCTTCGAGGGTGGCGACATTTCCGGCAATGACCTGCGCGGAGGGAAACCGGGCGCGAATCGATTTGACCATCTCGATGCAGTGGTCGGCGTGGCCGTGCGCGATGTCGAGGACGAGGACATCGACTCCGGCTTCGAGCAGGGCTTCGGCCCGCTCCAGTTCGCCGCTCGTTACACCGATTGCCGCTCCCACCCGCAGGCGGCCTTTTTCATCGAGCGCGGCGGTTGTTCTGGGGCGGATGATGTCTTGGGCGGTTATCAGGCCATGCAGGTTGCCGTCGTCATCCAGCACGGGCAATTTTTCCAGGCGATGTTCGTATAGGATAGCGCGGGCTTCCTCCGGTGTTACACCTGGTTTCGCGCTGACGATGTTTTTGCGCCTGGTCATGACCTGCCGCACAAGGTTTTTTTCAGGCGGAGATAGCAAAATGTCGCGGCGCGAGACAATCCCTGCAAAGCGGCCGTTTTCATCATTTACTACCAGCCCGCCGACATCGTGGCGGCGCATGGAGTTAGCGGCTTCGGCTACGGATGCGTCAATGCGGATGGAATACGGGTTTTCAACGATAAAGCCGCGCGCGCGTTTGACTTTTTGCGCTTGTTTGACCTGTTGGTCAACCGTCATAAAACGATGCAAAATGCCGATGCCGCCGCTCTGGGCGATGGCAATTGCCATCGCCGCTTCGGTGACGGTGTCCATGTTGGCGCTGATGACAGGAATATTCAGTTTAATTGTGGCCGTTAAACGGGTGATTGTCGAAACATCGTTGCGCGATTTAATCGGCGAGCGGCGCGGGATGAGTAAAACGTCTTCAAACGTTAACGCTTTATTGGGGCGAATTTTCATAAGGAATATCCTTTCGGGAGAATAACCGCATCGATTGTACCAAATTCCCAATTAATGCGAAAAGCAGGGAAAGTTGTTCGCTTTCCCTGCTTGCGTTTGTGGAAGCAGTGTATCTGGGCTAAATCGAATCGACCGCCAGGCAGGTCAGAGTCTCTTCCACGCCGGGGATGGGTTGGATGGAACCGGCCAGGATGTTTCCCAAATCTTCCAAATCTTTCGACTCGATGATGGCAACCGCATCATACGGGCCAAAGGTCATGTTCACTTCGCGCACTTGCGCGATTTTTCGCATCTGGCGGACAACGTCCTTAATTTCACCGGTGCGAATGTTGATGAGGACGTAGGCTTTCATAAGTTACTCCTGTTGGCTGGCCGGGGCACAGAATGAATTCTGTATTACGTTGTGTTCAAAATTATATATCGGCCTCGCCCGCCATCCTAATAGCAATCGTCACAACCTGGGCATACTTTAAGTCACTTTGAACATGACAACTTTAATATTGTGCCAGCGGTGCAACTGCTGGCGCAACGAGTCGTCAGCAGTCGCGCTGCTTCCAGACCTGCCAGAGTCGCTTTACTCCCAGAACTGCGGCAGATGTTCACGGTAGGTTGTCAGATAGTCGTCCAAAATTAATTTCGCTGTTTCGATGTCGCCGATGACCGGGTCGAGCAGCAGGCATTGCAGGGCCTTCTGTCGGTCGCCTTCCACAGCGGCGTCGATGCCCAGTTGGGCCGAGAGCAGTTCGCGGCGGCAGAGTTCGGCAACCGGTTCGGGCAGCGCGCCAACGTGAACAGGGTGAATCCCGGCCCCATCCACCATGACGGGCGTCTCGACGATGGCGTTGTGGGGTAAATTGCTGATTTGCCCGACGTTTGGCAGGTTGGCCGCGATGTGATAGTGATTCCCGGCTCTGGCGATGTTCTCAATCATCTCTAGCGCGCCTTCGCTGTCGGTGTGGAGCAGGCCGTCGATGTCCATGACCCCGTCGGCCATCCCGGTCAGGCGGTTCAGGCTGAAATCGCGCATGGTAGCAAATAAATCCCAATCGTACAGGCGAATGTTGTATTTCTGCCAGGGTTTAGCCTGCGGGTCGCTGACCCAGGGCAGGTATTCGCACAAATGGGTATCGCCGGGGACGGGGAAAATGCCAAAGGCGTCGTACACATCCCTGGTGAGCGGCTCAAAATCAGTGGGGAGGGTCTGCCAACGTTCGCGGAAGAGCGGGTACAGGTCTTCGCCCGTCTGCCGGTCACGGATGGAGAGAATCCAGGTGAAATGATTCGTCCCTGCGGCGCGAATGTCGAGACGCTGCGCGGCCTGGTGTTTTACTTTTTCATGCAGGGCGTACTGCGTGATGTCGGCGTGCATCCCCGTGATTCCTTCGGGGATTTCGAATCCCAGGTCTTTGCCAAGCGCAATGCCGACCATGCTGTATCCGGCGAAAATCTGGTGGCACAACCCGACAGTCTTGATTTTGCTATGTCTCGACGTTGCTCGACAACCATAGCGGTTGACCAGGTCGCAGATGCGCACCATCGGGTTGGTAAAGTTAATAAACCAGGCTTCTGGGCAGGATTCTTCCATCGCATGGGCAATTTCCAGCACCGGCTTTACGTTGCGGGCGGCATGGGCAAACCCGCCGGGGCCGCCATTTTCAGCGTAAGGCTGGCGCACCCCGTATTTGAGCGGAATCTCGAAATCGGATTTCCACAGTTCCTCGCGTGGGCCGACCTCGATGGCGCTGACCACGAAATCGGAGCCGGGCAGGGCTTCGGCATGATGGAGATGTCCGCTGATGTTGAAGCCGGCATCCCATTCACGGTTCAGGCGGTCGGCCAGACGTTTGACGATGTCGAGGCTTCGGGGGTTGCGGTCAACCAGGGCCAGCCTCGAGCCGCGCAGTTTTTTCGAGCGCAGCAGGGCTGAGAGGGTGTTTTCTCCAAAACTGGCGCTGCCCGCGCCGATGACGGTGATTTTAGTTGGAAAAGTCATGGTGACTCCGGGAAAAACGGATTACGAATTACATATCAACGTGCCCGTAACTTCGTAATCCGTTTTTCGATATTCGATATTCGTTATTCGACCGCATTGTTGCGAATAACGCCTGCGTACCATTCCCCGCTGTCTTTGATGATACGCTTTTGGGTTTCGTAATCTACATGGATAAGGCCAAATCGTTTGGTGTAGCCATGGCCCCACTCGAAATTATCCATCAAAGACCAGACGAAGTAGCCGCGCACGTCCACGCCGTCTTGCATGGCGAGCCGAACCTGGGTGAAGTGCTGGCGCAGGTAATCGAGACGGCGTTCATCATGAACCTTGCCATCGGGAGTGACTTCATCTTTGAACGCCGCGCCGTTCTCGGTGATGTAGATGGGAGGCAGGCGGTAATCTTTATGAAGTTTGACCAACAGCCGGCGGAAGGCCGGAGCGCAGACTTCCCAGCCCATTTCGGTATATTCCGAGCCGGGAATGTTCTCCAATCGTCCCTCGGTTGCGCTGATGACGCTGCGCGAATACGAGTTAATGCCCAGGAAATCGAGTTTTTGCGAAACCAGGGCCATGTCGCCGGGGCGGATGTCGGGAAGTTGGCCTTTGAGTGCGTCAATCAGCGCCGGATGGTGGTGGCCGGTGAAGAGGGGATGCAGGAAAGCAGTGTTGTTCGTGTTCCAGGACTGTTCAGCGGCGGCGATGTCGGCTGGGTCGTCGCTGGCCGGGTCGGTGCCCCATTCACTCAGCACGATTCCAACTTGCAGATTCGAATCTACGCCGCGCAGGGCCTGCACCGCCAGCCCATGCGCCACCAGCAGGTTGTGCGTAACCTGGAGCGACCTGGCTTCATCTCGTTCCCCGGGCGCATGTTCGCCGCTGACATATCCACACCACGAAATCACAGACGGTTCATTGAAGGTCGCCCAGCGTTTGACCCGGTCGCCGAGCCGTTTGGCAACAATGGCGGCGTAATCGGCGAAAAAAGGCAAATTGTCGCGGTTAACCCAGCCGCCTTTCTCATAAAGAATCTGCGGATAATCCCAGTGATGCAGGGTAACAAACGGCTCTATGTTGGCAGCCAGCAGTCCGTCGACCAGGCGGTCGTAGAAATCCAGCCCGGGCAGGTTGATGCGCCCATAGCCAGAAGGCAGGATGCGCGGCCACGAAATGGAAAACCGATAAGCCTTCAGCCCAAGTTGGCGCATCAGGGCAATGTCATCCTGGTAGCGATGATAATGGTCGCAGGCCACATCGCCGGTGGAATTATCGGAAATCTTGCCGGGCGTGTGACTGAAGCGGTCCCAAATCGATTCGCCTTTGCCGTCTTCGTTCCAGGCACCTTCGATTTGGTAGGACGCGGTGGCTGCGCCCCAGAGAAAAGTGGTGGGAAATTTGATAGGGGTCATCTTGGTTTTTCCTTTAGACTGCTTGGTTTCTACGTTTTCCGTCAGGAATGAACTTCTTCAGGCTGTGGGCGGCGTAAAAGCGTTCAGGGTCAGCGCAGAAGGCATCCAGACAAAACGAAGTGCAAAAATAAATGATTCGTCCCTGGTATTCGGCGGGGTAATAATTTTCGGGCGCGGTCGTCATTTCCCGTCCGCAAACGGTGCGCAGGGGGATGTAGGATGGAGATTCGGGCTGCTCAGGCATTTTCCCAAGCCGTCTCATTCAAGTTCGGCAATCAGCACTTCAAACGCGCCCAGGCTCACTTTTCGCAGTGATTGGTCTTTCTTGCTGCGCCCGGCGGAGGAGAAAATGACACGCGCCTGTTTTTTGCCAGGCACACTGAACTTCAGTTCATGATGATTGGCGGAATAATTCAACACCACCAAGACGGTCTGTTCCCCGGTATAACGCAGGAAGGCAAAATAGTCCTCGGCTTTGGGGTGCAAGGGCTTGTATTCGCCTTCAATTAAGGCAGGGGTCGCTTTTCGGACGTGTATCAGCCGTTTATAGTAGTTCAACATCGAATCGGGATTATCAAACTGCTCCTGGACGTTAACGCCCTCTGCATGATTGGGATGCACCGGCAGCCAGGGGGTGATGTGCGGCGGGCAGAATCCGCCGTTTGGCAACGGACTCCACTGCATCGGGGTACGGTTTTTGTCACGGGACATTTCTCCGGCGCGCTGGGCGGCTTCGGCAGGGTCGATGCCCAGGTCGTTGACCAACGCGTCGTAGTACCAGGTCGCCATCGTGTCGCGCAGTTTCGAGGGGTCGGTGATGATGTAGTCTTGCATCCCGATTTCTTCGCCGTTGTAGAGGAAGGGCGTGCCACGCATGGTCAGCACCAGGGCAGCGTTCAGGCGCGCCAGTTCGGCGTTGTGAAGACCGTCTGCGTAGCGCGTGTAAATATGCGAGCAATCGTGGTTGCCGAGGGTGTTACAGCCCCAACCGCGCGTGGGCAGCAGGTCGAGCCGGGCCAGGCGTTCGCGCTGGTTCCTGCGGATGTGGGCCGGGGTGATGCGGTCGACGCGCATGAGCGGGAAGTTGAAGACGAGATGCAGTTCATCGTCGCCGTAGCCCATGTAGTCGATGTTGTCGTCCTCGCCGACCAGCATCCGGTCGCCGTCATATTCATCGAGAATGGCGCGCAGTTCTTTCATCAGGTCGTGCAATTCGGGGCGGCCCCACTGGTGCTTGAACATGTCATGCCAGTATTTGTCTCTCATGGCAATTTCTTCGGGCGTTTTGGCGGTCTCGGAGAATCGCCGCAGTTGGGCCAGGTTCATCGGAACGGAATGCGGAGTCAGGCGGGGGTCTTCGTAGATGGTGCCAATCGCGTCGAGACGGTAGCCGTCCACGCCCATATCCAGCCAAAAGCGGACGGCATCCCATACGGCCTGCTTCACTTCGGGATTGTGCCAGTTCAGGTCGGGCTGCTGCTTCATGAAATAGTGATAGTAATACTGGCCCCGCTCTGGGACGTAGGTCCAGGCATCGCCGTCGAAGCAGGATTGCCAGTTGTTGGGCGGGCGGCCCTCACCCCCCGGCCCCTCTCCCGTGGGGAGAGGGGAGTCCATCCAAACGTACCAATCGGCTTTGGGGTTGTCGCGGCTGGATTTTGACTCGAGGAACCAGGCGTGTTCGTCGCTGGTGTGGTTCAGCACCAGGTCGAGGATGACTTTCATCTCGCGCGCGTGGGCTGCGTTGAGGAAGGTCTTGAAATCGTCGAGCGTGCCGTATTCAGGGGCGACGTTGCAGTAGTCGCTGATGTCGTAGCCGCAATCCCAGTTGGGGGAGGGGAAATGCGGCGAAAGCCACAGGGCATCGACGCCCAGGTCTTTGAGAACATCGAGTTTTTCGGTGATTCCGATGAAATCGCCGATGCCGTCGCCGTTGCCGTCGGCAAAAGAGCGCGGGTAAATCTGGTAGAACAGGGCGGTTTGCCACCATTTCAGGTCTGACATGTTTGCTCCGGTACTTGATGGTTATGAACACCGTCCCGAAGGCTGGTTTTGCGGCTGGAACGCCGGGTGTCAACCTTCGGGACGTTTTGCCCAATGATACAATAAAAAGCGAAAAGGAGTCATTATGTTCAAGAAATTGATAAACCTGGGTTTGGCATTTGCTTTGTTCGGCCTGGTCTGGGCCGCTGGTCACGACATTTTGAAGGGCGAGCCGAATGTATGGATGGAGTGGATGGTTGTTCTGGCGGGGGGCATGCTGGCGCTGCGGCTGGCATGGAAGCGGCGGCGAACTCTCCTGTGGCAGTCCTCGCAAAATCCACGTTGAATTTTGCTTGACAGGCAAGGCCGAACCCTATATAATCTCGTCTCGCGTTCCCGGCTAGCTCAATCGGCAGAGCGGGCGGCTGTTAACCGCTAGGTTCGAGGTTCGAGTCCTCGGCCGGGAGCCTTTTTCGCAGGGAACACCCCTGTAAACCCAAACGCCCAAGGCTTTCTTGATTGGGCGTTTGGGTTTTAACCATCCGTCGCCGTTAGTGCAAAGACGGTCATAGTCTCCAAATTATGTGCTTGAAGTGAGTGCATGAGCAGCGAGTGCGATGGTAGGCCAGGCGCAGGATTTCGGGCGCATCGCTGCCCGCCAGGGTGCTTTCGACCACCCGCGCCCAATCGCGGACGAACTGGCGCACCTCCGCCGGGCTGAAATCGCGCACCTTTGCCGGCCCAAACTCGTTCCCCACCCGGGCGGCACCCTCGTAACCCACATCGCGGCTGGTGACCACAAAGCGGCAGGCCGGGTAGCGGGTGGCAAACTTCTCAATCAGGCGCGCCACGCGCTGGCGGCTGGTTTTGTCGGCCACCTCGTCTATTTCATCCAGCAATAGCACGG
Source organism: uncultured Anaerolinea sp. (assembly GCA_964388215.1). GTDB lineage: Bacteria > Chloroflexota > Anaerolineae > Anaerolineales > Villigracilaceae > UBA5195. The sequence goes on along the minus strand of CAYLZI010000001.1, from coordinate 482 downwards.
CCTTGCCCTTTTCCAGGGCGGCATCGAAAAACCTGGCGGGCAGGGCAATCTGCTGGTTGGCGAAATATTCAAAGATGTAATTCAGCAGCAGGGCCGCGCCGTCTTTATTGGGATTGGGCTGCTCGCGCAAATGGCGGGTCAGCGCGCGCAGGGGCATAGGTCAGGGCCAGGTACGAGAGCAGGGTGGTCTTGCCGCAGCCCGGGCCGCCGATGATGACCAGGCGGCGGTAGCGGTTGAGCGCATCGGCGATGGTTAGGCTGCCTGAATCCATGCGTTCTGTCGATTTTCCACCCGTGCTGGAAGCCTGTTTGTCCACGATGGACAGCGAGACGCTCAAGGGCTGGCTGCCCGCGCGAATGCCCTGCAAGCGCAGATGCTGGTACTCGGCTACTAGTACATCTTGGCCTAAATAGCTATGCAGAAAGGGCTCTGCCCTTGTAAGTCCATTTGAAAGGTTTTGCCATTGTGCGGTTGTAATACT